>NZ_JBIVAX010000011.1:125637-201093 GCF_044745805.1 Kitasatospora sp. NPDC086801 | reverse complement strand
ACCACGCTCGTGCCTGAACCACGAGCAGTGACCAGCAAAGCCCAGTTCGACGCGACGATGCTGGAGCAGGACCGGAACCGGCCACACGGCAGCTGGGGCAAGCGCCGCAAACCGCGGAAAGCGTAGGCACCAGCAGCCCAAAGAGCGATCTACAGCTGGAGTATTAGGTTCTAGCGGTCCTTTCAACACCCCACCTCAGAAGGGGTGCGATGGACTTCGAGATCCGTGAGGACCGGACCAGGAACGGGCGTCGTCTGACGCGCGAGCGGGAGGCATACTTCCAGCTCATGCGTCAGGGTTGCAGCAGCGCGGAAGCTTGCCGGGTCGTTGGTATCAACCTGCGAACCGGCAAGCGATGGCGCAACGGGTGGCACTCTCCGCCTGACGGCCGGAAGCCGGTACTGCCGATTCACGTGGCGGCGCCGGCTTCCGGCCAGTCGCGGTATCTGCGTGAGGAGGCCCGCATCCACATCGCCGACCGGCTGCGAGAGAACGCGTCCATCCGCACGATCGCGGCCGAGCTGGGTCGCAGCCCCTCGACCATCAACCGCGAGATACGCCGCAACGGCATGCCGCTGCGCGGGACGAGTCTCACTGGGCCTACCGCCCCCATACCGCGCATCGCCGCGCCGAACAGCGGCGTCCCCGACCGAAGTCGGGGAAGATCGCCCAGAACCCGCAGCTGCGGGACTTCATCCAGGACCACCTGGACGGTGCTGTCACGTTGACCGATGAGTGAGATGATCTTCGTTGGTCTGGCCGGGGAGTGGTCTGCCGTAGAGAGCGGGTCGCCGTCGTACAGGGGCCACCGGTGCCCGGTGGAGATCATCTCCCATGCGGTGTGGCTGTATTTCCGCTTCCCGCTGAGCTTCCGCGAGGTCGAGGAGCTGATGCTCCAGCGCGGTGTCATCGTCTCCTACGAGACGATGACACCGCTGGTGCCTGAAGTTCGGCCAGACGTACGCCGACGGGCTGCGTGGGCGCCGGCCGCGGGCCGGTGACAAGTGGCATCTCGACGAGGTCTTCATGAAGATCAACGGGGTGCGGCACTACCTGTGGCGCGCCGTCGACCAGCACGGGAACGTCCTGGACATCCTGGTCCAGTCCCGGCGGGACGCGAAGGCCGCCAAGCGCTTCATGTCCAAGTTGATGAAGAGCCGGCCGCCACCGCACCGAAATGATCATCCGGTTCGCCATCTGGGACCAGATCACCCACGCCGCCGCCCCGCCCGCCACGGCCTGAACCAGACCCGGAACCGGGCACAGCACGCCCTGACCCAGCCGCAGGCGACCACGCCCCTACCAGCGTGACAACACCCTTCGACAGCACCCGCTCCCAGTGGACTTCCACCCTCTCGAGCGCCGTCTCAACGGTGACCGAACTCAGGGCACGATCGCCCAGCCGCGCCTGCGCGTACCGCAAGTAGCCCTCTTCCTGAAGGGCAACGAAAGCGGTGAAGCCGATTTCGGAACGGCGCCGGCGTCGAGCGGGTCGGTTTCGGTCAGCAGGCATCTCGGCCTCCCCACGTCAACTCGGTGGTGCACACGGACAGGTGCCAAGGCGGCGGGCCGCACAGAGAGCGGCGTGTGCCCCCCCTGGGTGCGGCCCGCTCCTTCGCGGGCGGGCCGCACCGGCAGATCCGTCAGCCCCTCAGGGCCGACCTTCCGGTCTCGCCCGTCGGGGCGCCGTCCTGCATCAACAGCGCCAGCAGCAGGGCCTGTTCGGCATCGATGCGCAATCCGCACAACGCCATCCATGACACGACGAGCACGGGCGTGGCGTTACCGCGCAACCGTCCGGACGCGGCCAGGGCTGCCGCGCGCAATCCCACGGACGTCCGCGGGCCGCTGTTAGATTGAGGGGTCCGCGAGGGCGGGTAAGCCCGCCTGGGGACAGTTCGGTCATGCATGGGTCCCAACCTTCTCGTGATCGAACGACCAACGCCTCGGACGGTGGTCGCACACCGTCCGAGGCAGTTCCTCGCCAGAGCCACCGAAAACTGTCGGCGACGGTTGAAATGAGCCGCCGCCGACAAAAACGCTACCGCTCGCGAACGGCTCCGCTGCACCGCTCGGCACACTCAACTCACCTCGTGGAGAAGCACGTTGATGAGACGCTCCAACAGCGTCGCCGACACCCTGGACAAGAGCGCAACCAGCCAGGATCGATCAGCTTCCGCCCAGTTTCGATCCGACTCGGCGGCGCGCTAACCGGCGCCACGCGCCCCCGCCAGGCCCCGAGCGCTGGCACGCCCGCCCCGTGCGCGCCAGGCAAGCCGGGGAGAAGCTGCGCGACATCGCTCCGCACGGCAATGCGGTCTCCACCGTCCTGGCAATGCAGCCAGACTTGGTAGCCGCCGCTCAAGTCGAGCCCGCAAAGAGACCCCGGAGAGCCCCATGACCCGCTACAGCGTCGACCCCGAACGACACGAGCTGATCGCCACCTGGGGAACAGGCGAGGGTGATCTCTCCACCCGCATCGCCGCCCTCCCCGCCAAGGCCGAAACCTCCACCCTCCTGGGCCTGGCCCGCGCCCTCACCCACCTGTCAGAAACCGCTTGGCGCACCTACACCCACCCGGCCAGCGCCGCCGCCTCCATGGAACCCAACTCCGAGGGCTGGCGCCGCGCGGAGGAACGCAAGGCGTTCGACGAGGTCCCCGGCGCCATCACCCGTCCCAACCTCCCCCAGGACGGCATGCTCGACGTCGAATACAGCCCCCTGGCCGAATCCGCCCACCGCGCCGGCCGCGCCCTGCACACCCTCGACAACGCGGACCTCACCGACGCCGTCCTCGCCGAGACCGTCACCGAGCTCGCCGCCGTGGAGAACGCCGAACTCGGCGACCTCACCGGCCGCGCCCGCCAGGCCGTCCTCCTGAGCCGCGAAGGCGCCTCCCCCGTCCAGGTCGCCGCCGCCGACCGCCTCCTCGAACAGAACCCCTTCGGCCCCGCCGCACTGTTCACCGAGATAGACCCCACCGGCGCCGCCGTCGCCGCAGCCCACTGGCTCGCAGCCGCCGCCGAGGTCGCCGCCGAAGCCTCCGGGCACTCCCCCACCGCCGTACTCTTCGAAGCCGACAACATCGAAGCCCTCACCCACGAGACCCCCACCCTCGTCCTCCAGCTCCTCGAAGCCGGCGCCTCCCCCTACGACGCCGTCACCGACCTCGTACGCCAGGCCCTCCACATCGCCGACGGCCTCCTCCCCGACCCCGCCGGCCTGCGCGAACAACTCGAAGACATCGACGACGCCCTCGCCCAGTACACCGGCCCGGACACCGACCCCGAGGACACCGGCCTGCGCCTGACCCCCCTCGACCCCAAGCGCCCCGCCCCCGACCTCCTCGAAGACCTCCTCGCCGGAATCCGCGGCTGCCAGCTCCTCCACGAGGAGTACGACGAACTGGACGACGAGGAGACCAACGCCGACGAGGCGGAGGACGGGGACGACGAACCGGCCGAGCGGCACCAGGACCGCAGCCGCGAACGCTTCGCCGACCTCGTCCGCGAAGCCGCAACCGTCCACCGCGACCGGCTCACCTGACCGGCCGCCGAGAACGCCGGCCCGGACACACGACGCAACCCCTCGACAATCACCCAGAGTGACAGCGAAGGGCTATGGCCACCGCGCCCGTCGGCAGCTCCGCGTGACAGCCGTCGACCTGTCGGCAGCCGCAGGTCCACCCCCAGGCCGCCGACACCCGCCCACGAACCCCGGCCGATATTACACAGCGTGACTATCCCGACATGCGCGTCTGACATCCAATCAGGTCCGGGAATTCCGCATCACCGAAAAGCGGCCACGATTCCACCTCCCTCCGAAACAGCCCGAGCGGCGCCACGGGCGGGGAATGAGAGCTCCATTCCCCGCCGATATCCGGAACAATTCGATAAAATCAGAGCACCCCAGAACCACTCGCAGCCGGCCTCCGGCCACACCGCAGTCGGCGTCGCGCCCCGGACCGTCCCACACCCGAAAGCATCCGTCCGGTCGCCATCAGCGACGACACGTCCGGACGCCCGGGCTCCGGACATGATCCACAAGACTGCGAGCCACTCAAGGGAGCCGCAGGCAATCTGAGCGCAGGTCAAGGGATCAGAGCAGGTCAGAGGCCCTGAAGGCCTCTGGTGGTCGCATGGTGGTCCCATCGGCAGCCGCAGTGCGCCCGCGCAGGACGAGACTGGATTGGCAAGCCCGAAAACGACCCTGCGTGAAGTGATCATCATGCGCTCCTCTGCCAAGCGCGGCCGCGTCTACCGCCGGTGTGGCTGCCGCGACCAGCACCGCAACCAGCTCGGCGCCCGCTGCCCCCTCCTCGCCACCGACCCCCACCACGGCACCTGGACCTTCGCCGTCGACAGCCACACCTGCATCGACGGCAGACGCCACACCATCCGCCGCGGCGGCTACCTCAAGAAGAAGGCCGCGAAGAAGGCCCTGCACCGCTACCTCGAAGGCGAACGCACCGGCATCCCCCGCGACCCCGACCAGAGCGTCGCCGACTACCTCGACGACTGGTTCCACGCCAAACAGGCCGAGCTGAAGCCCACCACTGCCTCCCACTACCGCAGGTACGTGTACGACGACCTCATCCCCGCCTTCCGCACCATCCGCCTCGACGACTTCCGCCGACCCCACATCCGCGCCTTCGCCGACGACCAGCTCGCCCACGGCCGCGGCCGGGTCACCGTCCACCGCATGCTCTGCACGCTCTCCAGCGCGCTCGGCGACGCGGTCCGGGCCGGCCGCCTGCGCCGCAACGTCGGGCGGCCCCTGGTCATCCGCCGGCCGCGCCGCGCTGACCGGATCGAGTGGACGGCCGACCACGCGGCCACGTTCCTGCGCTACGCCCACGGCGCCGACCCCCTCATCGCCGACCTCGCCGAACTCCTCATCGGCTCCGGCATCCGCAAGGGCGAAGCCCTGGCCCTCCACGAGGACGACGCCTACCTCGACAAACGCTTCATGTACATCCGCTGGACGCTCTCGGCCATCGACAACACCGAACTCGTCTTCACCGAACCCAAGACCCGCTCCAGCCGCAACTGGGTCGCCCTCTCCGACCGCGCCACCGCGGCGATCGCCAACCGCCTCGCCCCCGACACCTTCCGCGGCCCCAACCCCGCCCCCGGACACGGCCTGGTCTTCCACCGCCACGGCCGCCCGCTCCACCCCTCCTACGTCCTGCGCCGATTCCACCGCCTCTGCCGCGAAGCCGGTGTCCCCGTCATCGGCGTCCATGACCTGCGCCACCTCGCCTGCGCCCTGGCCATGGACGAACACGTGCCGCTGCCCATCGTCTCCAAGACGCTGCGGCACTCCACCTTCTCCACCACCGTGGACGTCTACCACTACCTGACCATCCAGGCCGTCCGCGAAGCCGTCGACGCCATCAACCACTCCCTCGACCAGGCCGACCACAAGGCCCTGCCCGACGACCACGCCACCCGAATCCCCCGCACACCACGCCTGACCACCCACCGGGCACGGAAAGCGGCACTACGTCGCCAATCAGCTCCCCAGGCAGCCCACCGGGACCACACCGCGACCACCAGCCGACGGAATATCAAAAAGGCCGCTTCCACCTTTCGGTGAAAGCGGCCTACGACCTGCGAAAACGCTGGTCGGGACGACAGGATTTGAACCTGCGACCCCTTGACCCCCAGTCAAGTGCGCCCTTCCTCTGCCTGCTTCGAGCGAAGCCAGCGCGCCAGCTTCAAGCTCTCAAATCAGCTTACCACTCGCCGAATTGCACCGCACCCGCCTCCATGCACGAGTGGACCAGCTGACAGTGGCTCAATGGTTACTATGTGCAGGAATGTCCAAATCCGAACACCGCCGTCCACTAGCGCTCAAGGCATGTGGTCCCAAAGTGGTCCCAGAGCTCTGGTCACACGCAGCAACCAGCCCTTCGAGGCCCCGCTTCAATCTCCCCAGCGGGAAGCACCTCCTTACGGAAAGACCATCCCCCCACAAGGCGTCAGTGACACAGCGTGACGATATCCGGGGACCCATCAGATTGCACCACTGGCCGGAACGCCAGATCCAGTCTATTCCCGCCTGGGCAAAATGTGACAAACGCAATGATGTCTAGATTGCCCGACTTCTGGCATGTATGGTGTCCCGTCCATCGCCGGGCGGGCCGGCGGGTGGTGTGCTGGGGGGTTCGTGGCGGGACTGCAGGTGTTTCGAGTCGCTGGCGAGGATGTTCGCCGTGTCGAGGGTGCGGCCGTGGAGTTCGAGCGTGATCTCCAGCGGCTCGTGGAGGCGAACATGGAGGAGATGCTGGGTGGTGTCCGTTTCCTGGCGACCGAGTACTCCACCGGTCCCGTGCACCGGGGCCGGATCGACAGCCTCGGTCTGGACGAAGACGGAAGCCCAGTCCTGATCGAGTACAAGCGCACGAGCAGTGAGTCGGTCCTCGCCCAGGGGTTGTTCTACCTCTCGTGGCTGGTGGAGAACCGATCAGAGTTCGAGGCGCTCGTCGAGCGGCGGCTGGGAGCGGAAGCCGCCGAGCGGGTTGACTGGAGCCGCCCGCGGGTGGTCTGCATCGCGGCGGAGTACACCCGCTACGACCTGGTGGCGGCGGGCATGTCCCATCATCGGATCGACATGGTGGTCTACCGGCGCTACGGGGACGACCTGGTGACGCTGGAGCTGGCGGTGTCGATCGCCGGCGGCTGCGGCTCCCTGGCGGTTGGCCGGTCAGAGCGGACACGGATGGCTTCGCCCGTGCGCCGGACGGTCAGCGACGTGCTGTCGCAGGTGGGCGGTGAGGTACGGGAGCTGTACGACGAGTTGGACGCCCGTCTGCTCGACCTGGGCGAGGGGCACTCGGTGGAGCTGCAGCACTACGTCGCCTACCGCCGCCGGCGGAACTTCGCCTGCGTC
This sequence comes from Kitasatospora sp. NPDC086801, assembly GCF_044745805.1. Lineage (NCBI taxonomy): Bacteria > Bacillati > Actinomycetota > Actinomycetes > Kitasatosporales > Streptomycetaceae > Kitasatospora > Kitasatospora sp. NPDC086801. Next base: position 194,199 of record NZ_JBIVAX010000011.1, on the reverse strand, counting down.
CGGGTGCTGGCGCAGGCCCAGGTTCTGGTCGTCTTCCTGCGCGTCGACCCGACGACGGTCCAGCTGGTCCCGGGCTGGACCAGGGACGTCCGGAGAATCGGGCACCTCGGCACGGGCGAACTGGAGGTCCGGATCGGCTCGATGGAGGATCTCGACCGGTCAATGGCACTGCTTCGGACGAGCTACGCCGCTGCGGCGTAGTCCGTCAATGGCGATGGGCCGTACCCCTTTGCGGGGTACGGCCCATCGCCATTGTTCGGCCCGCTCCCCGGAGGGCTGGGTCCGCGGGGCTGGCCCTGGTGTTCAGTGGTGTGCCGGGCGTACCAGGGCGGCGGTCAGCGCCAGCGCGGGCGGGATGATGAGGGTGGTGCGGTGACGGGCGGCTCGCTCGCCTGCCCAGCGGGGGGCGGATTGAGGGCCTGCTGGATGTGGGCCCGGCGGGCAGCCCAGCGACTCAGGTCGCGCTGGTAGGTCCGGACTTCCTCGCCTCTGGCAACGCGCGGGTCCGGTGCGGTGGGCTGGCGGTCCTGGGGGTTCGGCTGTTCGATAGTGGTCCTCCGCATCAAGAGGTAGGGACTCCAGGCGCAGGCCCGAGTCGAGCGGGGTCAGTGTTCTTGGTCGTGCTGCGACTCTCGGGCCAGCGCGGTGATCAGGGCGCGTTCACGGACGAAGTCGGCGTGCACCTCGGGCTGGTTCGGGCCGAGGGCTTCGAGGGCGCTGTCGATCGCCGTGAGAGCTTCGGCTCGGCACCCGAGCATCCGCCAGGCAGTGGCGGTACGGAAAAGCATGATCGGGTCGCCGTCGTCGAAGGTGGGCCACGCGGCCAGCTCCAGGATCCGCTCGGCCTGGTCGGGTAGCCCGTCACCGAGCCAGAGGCCGTGGAGCAGGGCGTGGCAGACCTGGGGGTTGTCACCGGCTTCGGCGAGGCTGCGGTCCATGGCGTCGAGAGCATCGCGCGCGGAGCTTCCGAGGAGGGCGAAGGCGGCAAGGGCGCGGGTATATGGATCCCAGTGCGCTCGCTCGCTTCCCGATGCCTGGTTGAGCAGCTGCTGGATGCTGCGGCACCGGAAGTCGAAGCGCAGGCCGGCGAGGTGGATGTGCCGGAGCGCCTGGGCGTGGGTGCGGTCGGTGCCGGGCTGGGTGAGATGGTTGGTGCCAGTGAGGTGGGCAAGGGCGCTGTTGCGTCGGCTGCGGGCGTACCACGTGAGGTGGCTGGCCAGGGCGGCGCTGGTCTGCCAGTTAGCGTGGGCGCGGCTGAGCCAGCGGGCCGCTTCGCCGGTCCAGGGTCGGCCGGCGTCGATCTCGCGCTCGACGAGCGTGCGGACGGCGGCGAGGGCGGCTTCGCGGAGGTCGTCTCGGGCGACGGCGATGCTGAGGGCGCTGTACCCGCTGGGGCGGTCGAGGAGGCCGCGGATCATGATCTGTTGGGTCTGCGGGTAGGCGGCGGCCCGGGCGATCCGCTCGATGGTGTGCAGGTCGGCGCTGGTGTCGTGCAGGTCGGCTCCGTTTGGACGGGGGGTTCCGTTCGCCGGCTTCGTGTCGGCCGGTGCGGGCTGGTTCCGGGTGCGAGGGCGGCTGTTGGTGCTGGGGATGGTCGGCTCCGGGAAGCGGTGGATCTGGTGACCCAGCTGGTCAGCGGGTCCGCCGGGGACCGGCTGGGGGCGGTGCCGCAGGTGCGGTGGCTGACTGCGCGGCGGGCAGCGGGGTGGCCGGTGCGGATCGGGCGGCTGCGCGGCGGGCGGCCAGGTGGTGCTGGGGTGCGGTGCCGGTCCGTGTCGACTGGGCAAGGCGGTCGGCTTCTCGGGCTGCTGCGGTGATCAGGAAGGTCGGGGTGTCGGGGCTGAAGGTCGCGCTCCACGGGGCGGGCGGGTCGCCTCCGTCGAGCGTCCAGGCTTCAGCCAGCGGCACGATGTCCAGGGAGCTGGGCTCGCCCCGCAGGACTGACCACAGCTTCACGCCGGCGGGGCTGGTGCTCGACCTGTCCCGGTGGGGGAGGTCGCTCTTGTGCCAGCCCGACAGGCGGAGTTGGGCGTGGGCGAGGGCGGGGTCTCGGCTTCCGGGGACCGGATCGGGCCGGTAGCGGCGGTGCGGGGTGAAGCTCGGCTCGGGCGAGGATTCGAAGTCTTCCCAGACCTCTTCGACGTCAAGCCGCTCGAGGGCCCCAGCGAGCGCGGCGGTGACGGCGGCGACGACCGGCGTCGGGGTGTGGGTGGTGAAGCGGGCGGTCCAGGAGATGCGGTCCTCTTTACCGCTGCTCCATGGGGGCCCGTCGCCGGTCGCGGTGATGGTCCAGGGGCTGGTCCAGCGCTGGTCGGGTCGGTGCTCGGGTGTGTGGGCGACGCTGACACGGCCGCAGGGGCTGTGCAGGGTCATGTTGCCGAGTTCGTCCTCGGTGTGGCGCCAGTCCCGCAGCGGCTCGACGGCGATGGTGGGGTCCTCGGTGTCGATGTCGGCGTGAGCCGGGGTGCTCTTGTCGTCCCCGGCGGAGGGGACGGTGAACACGACGTCGCGGTACGGCCGCGGGATTTGGTGGGCCCTCCGCGTTGCCGGCTTCGGCGCGGTGGCGGCCATGAGTGTTGCGGTGATCAGGTGTGCGGGGGTGTGCCGGGAGAAGTCCGCTTGCCAACCGCGGGCCTCCAGCGGGCCGACTGCTCGGCCGGCGACAATGGTCGTCGCGCCGGGCTCGGTGTCCGGGGTGGAGTACCAGGAGCCGTCGACGCGGTGCCACAGGTCGATGCACTCGACGGCCGGCTCGGGGCTCTCGGCGTGGACCTGGTCGCCGAGGAGGACGGTGTCCCAGCCGGCGCGTTCGACGGCGTCGAAGATGCTGCGCAGGTCGGTGGGGCCGGCGACGGCGGCGAGCCGGTCGCGCTGGAGCTGGGTGGTGAGGTGGACGAGGGTGTCGGTGATGATTTCTGCCGGTGTGCCGCTGGTGAACGTGGCCGTCCACGTTGGCGGTGCGGTCAGGAGCGGATGATGGCTGATCTGCCAAGCGGTGTCGCCGTCGTGCTCGGCCGCGACCAGGAGGATGTCGTACGACGGGCTGGCCAGGCCGGCGCCGGACTGGTGCCAGTCCACCGGACACCAGCCCCGCTTGGTCAGGTTCGTCCAGACGGTCTTCGACGCGCCAGGGCCTGCCAGGCGTCGGGGAAGGACTCGGACGGTCGTGTTGTCGGGGTCGATGGTGCTCCTCAGGCTGTCAGCGGCGGTGACCGTCGTGGTTCGGGGTAGGTGGTGTTGCCCGTGGAGCAGCCGGTGGCGCGCTCCCACCGCCGGGTGAGATGGGCAGCGGGCTGCGGGTGCGAGCTGCCCGGGCTCGCTGGATGTCCAGCGGGGTTGGACTGGAGGGCAGTTCGGCCATCTCGGCAGCACCGATGACCGCGGCACCGATCGTCAGGTCGCTCAGTTCACCGACGTCACGGGTGGCTGAACCGAGCATCGCACCGGCGATGGCGTGCAGGATCCGGTCCGGGGTGGAGGTGCTGGCTGCCGCGCACCAGCCCTCGTACTCGTCGCCGATGGTGACGGTCCAGAACCCGTCCTGGCCGGCTTCCTCCCAGTCGCCCGCCCCGCCGCCGGGGTCGACGACGATCCGGTCCTGCGGAGCGTGCACCGAGACCACCGTCTCCTGCTGCGCCCAGGCGTCCCAGGTGGTGATCCACTCCGGGGGCTGGAAGAGGCTGCGCCACTCGCTGTCGGCGGCCGACCCGTGCAACCGGGCGCCGGCGCGCAGCTTGGAGGCTAGGTCGGTGGTGATGGCCTCGACGATCTCGATGGGCGTGTGGTCGGTGAGGCATACGGTCCACTGCGGCGGCTCGAACGGAGTGTCGTGCACGGCGACCTTCCACATTGCGTCGGTCCCGTTCTGGGGCTCGAAGCCGAGCCGGATCCGACCGTCGTGGGAAACGATGAACTGGTTGCCGCGGCCGTCGTCGAGGCGTACGGCGCCGGCGTCGACGAGCGGGCGGATCGCCTGCTCGCTGTCCAGGACGGGGCCGGCGTACAGCGCCGGGGTGATGCTCAGCTGCAACCGCGGCTGGTCGTTGGCCTTCTTGACCCAGTAGGGGTTGGTGGTCAACGGCGGCTCCGGTCGGTCGGCCAGGGCAGCGCGGCCTCGGGTGGTTCCGTGTTGTTCTGCTGGGTGGTGATCGGTGCTCCAGGTAGGTACGTGACGGGGTGCTTTCTGCGGCCGTCGGCAGCCTCTACCGGCCGCGCGCTGCGGCTGCCCGCAGGGCCGCGGGGGTGGTCGACGGGCCAGTGGGCGCCGCCGGAGGCTGGGCAGCGCCGCGCTGAACACCGCGTACGCGCGATTCCGTTCGGCTCTCGGCGGGAGCTGGTGCCGCTGGGGAGTCGGTGAACACCTCGATGTACCGGGCGACGGCGTGCCTGAGCGGTTCGGGGTTCAGCTCGCCGTCGCGGTCGATGTCGGCCAGAGCGCGCACGGTGTGCACGAATCCCAGCCGGGGCACCGTCGCATGCTCGTCGAAGTCGAAGAGGTTGGAGCCCAGTTGCACTCCGCTGCTGCGCAGCACCACCTGGACGCGAATCCCGCGGTACGTGTCGCTGCGGATGCCGCCTGGCTCCAGCGCAGCGGTGATGAGGACGTCCGCGCGGGGCGCGAGCTGTTGACGACCGGTCGTGATGCCGTCCGGCAACGGCGCCAGGGTCGTCAGTATGGCGGCGTGATCGACGATGTCGTCTCCTTGGTGGCGGTGCGGCGTTGGGTCTGGCCGAGCGGTTGCCGTCCATCCGGCCGTGCGGGGAGGCTCGTACGGCTGGCGGGTCCGGAGCGGGTCACCGGACGGGCCGGGAGACAGCTGGCTCGTGGGTCACCGCCGCGGCCGGTGCGACGACGGCGCCGCCAGCCGCCTGGGCGGCCGGGGAGGCCGTACGCGCAGCTTGGGCGCGCGAACTGGCCCGGTGCTCGCCTCGGGCACCGGTGAAGTGAGGCAGGACTTCCGGTGCGAGGTCCGCGCGGTGCCGCCGGACCGGCGCGGGTGTGATCATGGGCCGGGTTGCCGCGGCGATCACGTGGAGCGGGGTGCCCCTGGTGAAGTGGGCTTCCCAGTACGCGGGGGTGCCCTTCGGACCGGCCCAGAGCATGACGGTCTCGTCGCAGGGCTCGAACTCCTTGGCCAGGCCCGTCGGTACGCGCTGGACCTCGAGTCCGGCGAGGCCGTCCGGAGCGGTGAGAGGGATCACGTTGGCCGTGAACTCGCGTTTCCATCCCGCCTGTTCGACCAGCCGGGTGGCGTCCTTGACGAGGTAGCTGCGGCGGTTGAACACCTGCTCCGGGTATTCCTCAAGGTCTCCGGCGATGGTTTCCAGGAAGGCGCCGACGATCTCGACCGGGGTACGGCCGTCGAACCGCGCCATCCAGTCCGGGGCACCCATCGGCTCGCTGCTGGCGACGAGTTGCCACGGGTCCAGGTAGTCGCCGATGAAGGCGACGCGCAGGCGGTGGCAGGGGCTGGAGATGAAACAGGCTGGCGTTCTCGGGGTCGGTGTGGTGAGGCCAGTTCTGCTTCTTGATGAGCAGGTTGAGGGCATCGCCGGGTTCGCCTCCGGCGCCGGCCAGGTAGCGGGGGGGGCAACGTCGATCTGGGTGTCGTCGCGCATGGGCCTCGTGCAGTGGGTAGGGCGGGGTGGGAGCCGAGTGCAGTGGCCCGGTGGTCCGCGGGGTCTGGTTCAGCGTCGGGGAGCGGTGTCCCGGTGAGGCCCCAGCGGTGCCGGCGCTGACGTCCGCTCAGGGGCAGTGCGGTCCGCAGTGGCGCCCGCCCGTGTACGGGTCGCTGCCGCCTGCGCGCGCGAGCCGACGCTGGGCACGAAGATGGCGTGGGTGGGGATGGGGCGGAAGGTGAACGATTCCTCGTAGCCGTAGCCGGGATCGCGGCCGACCCAGGCTGCGTCGATGGTGCGGGTCCATTCCTGGACTTCCTTCAGGGTGGCGAAGGCGTGCTCGGTCAGGGAGTACCAGGCGGGGCCGGGCGCGATGTCGGTGGCGTCGGATCCGCGGGCCCAGAACGTTTCGATGGCAAGGGTGATGGCCTCGTCGACGTGCTGGTGGAAGACACGATAAGGCAGGTCCGGATCGGAGTCGTGATGGTCCAGTGCGAGCACCCATGAGGGAGAGGGTTCCCAGCCGTAGGTGAAGTGGGCGAGGACCTCGTAGCGTCCTGGTGTGCGCAGTCGTTCCTCGACCTGTCGGGTGGCCGGGCTGGCGGGGCGGGCGTACAGGCCCCCGGTGTAGGTGACGGCGTCCGGGTCTGCGCCACGTTCGATGAGCCAGCGCTCCGCGAGCGCGATCATCGGCAGGCTCTCGTAGTCGGTGGTGTAGGTAGCGGTGATCGGATCGCGCTGGACGTGGGCGGCGACGAACTGCGGGGCAGGCAGGTCCGGGCCGATGCAGACCCCGTCCTGGAACAGGTAGTAACTCTGCCTCGGGGAGCCACTCGCCGGGGTGTGTTGCAGCCGCAGGGCCGGGTTGTCGAGCAGGAAGTCGAGCGTGTACACGGCGTGCGCCGCCTCCGGAGTGGCCGGGTCGAGGCCGTCCAGGGCGAACGGGTCGAAGTCGTCCAAGGGGTAGGTGTCGATGGCGTTCTCGCTTCGGGGGACGACTCAGTGCGGCCGTCCGGGGCAGTGGGCTGGCGAAGGCGTCCTTGGCGGCAAGCGGTTGTGCCGCCGCGAGCGGCCGGGCGCCTGCTCCGGGGGCCGCACGGCGGCCTTTCCCGGAGCCTCGGCGGTTCTGGCTGCAGTGCGACCTTCGGGTTCGGTCTCGGCAGAAGGAGTACTCAGGGTTGCTCCTCCTGCGCGTGGGCCGGACCGGCCGCGGGGCGGCGGTCCGGCCCGGGCCATCAGGCTTCGTCCGGATCCGAGGCCGCTGCCTCGGGGTCGAGCGCGCCCGAAGCGAACTGCTGCTCGGCTTCGGCGAGGCGGCGCTCGGCGATCTCGGCGTAGTGCGAAGTCACCTCTACGCCGATGAAGCGCCGGCCCTCCAGCAGAGCCGCCACGCCCGTCGAACCGGAGCCCGCGCAGAAGTCCAGGACGGTGCCGTCCGGGCGACAGATCTTGACGAGCTCCCGCATCACCGAGACCGGCTTCTGGGTGATATGGACTCGGCCACTGCGGGGCTGCGAGGCGGTGTACAGGCCGGGCAGGTAGACGGGGTGGGCGTCGCCGTCGATCGGGCCCTTGCTGCCCCACAGGACGAATTCACAATTCTGCGTGAACCTACCCTTTTGCGGTCGCGCAGCGGGCTTGTACCAGGCGAGCGCGCCGCGCCAGATCCAGCCGCCGGCCTGCAGGGCATCGCTAGTGGCAGCCAGTTGGCGCCAATCCGTGAAAACGAGCGCGACGCCACCGTTCTTAGTGGCCCGATAGGACTCGGCGAGGAGCTGGCTCAGCCAGTACGTGTAACTCCTCTGGTCCTTGTTCTCGCCGGGGAAATCGGCGAGGGTGTGGGCGGCGTCAGCGGAGGTGTACTTCGCGCGGGCCGTCCGCCCGGTCCTTTCCTGCGTGGTACGCCCACCCGAATTGTAGGGCGGGTCGGTGATGACGCAGTCGACGGAGTTCGAGGGGATCGCGGCGAGCCGGGTGAGGGCGTCGCCTCGGTGGATTTCGTAGGGCAAGGGGCGGGCTGTCCTCCTGGTCGGGGAAGGGGAACGCAGCCGGAGCATCGCATCCGACCTGGGCTTTTCGGCCGCAGTCGAGCGGGTGGAGCGGACCCTTGGACTGCGGGATCCGGCGGCGAGGAGGAACCTAGCTCACGCGCGGCTCGCGACCTAAAAAGGCCAACTCTGGCCGCCGGCGAAGATCGTTTTAGGTTGCGAGCCGCGTCCTGCCTATCGTTTCCCGTGCCCCAGGGAAAGACCGTCGGTCCGCCGATCTTCGTTTTAGGTTGCGAGCCGCACCTCGCCTACTGTGGGGCGCCCAATCGGGACGCTCACCTCGCTCGACCCAGCGGCCATCGTTCTTTTTAGGTCGCGAGCCGAAGAGGGGCTAACGTCCTGCGGGCCGGTCGCCGGGATATCCCCGTGCGGAGCGTTCGCCGCTTTTTAGGTCGCGAGCCTTCGATTCGGTACCTTCGGCGATCTCAAGCGAATTCCATCTATCCGTTCCAGGGGACAGCCATGCCCTTTTCGAGATTACGAGCGCGGCTTGCTGCCGCTCTCGTCGGCCCGCCCGTCCGCCGGAGGGCGGGCCCCTCACCCCGCGCCCGGTCGCATGATCCGACAGGAGACCTCATCATCCGCTCCCTCACCGTACGGACGCCGATTCCCAGCTCCCGGCCTCCGGACGCCTCCGCCGCCGCTCCGGCGGGAGGTGGCGCTCTGGAGACGCGATGAGCCTGAAGAAGGTGGTCGGCCTCGGCGCGGCCGGGCTCCTGCTCACGCCGTTCGCCGTAGCGTTCCCCGCGTTGGCCGTGGCCGCCAACGACGAAGCCACCAAGGCCAACAGCAACAACACGTGCACGTCCGGGCCCGGCCCACAGCCTGTGGACACGGCCGCCGTGGCCGCTCAGGTCAAGCAGATTCTGAACGGGCTTGCAGGACCATTCGCTTCGGTTACCGGCCTGGACTCCCCGAGTGTCCAGATCCCCAACGCCAGGACGATCGTGGCCACCGGCATCGCGATGCAAGTCCCCGCTCGCGGCCAGACCATCGCGCTGGCAACTGCGCTGCAGGAGTCCGGACTTAGCAACCTGAGCTCCGGGGACCGCGATTCGCTCGGCCTCTTCCAGCAGCGCCCGTCGCAGGGCTGGGGCACGCCCGCGCAGATCCAGGACCCCGTGTACGCCTCCACCAGTTTCTACAAGGCCCTTTTGGGCGTGGCCGGTTGGCAGCAGCTGCCTCTGACCATGGCCGCGCAGGCGGTCCAGAAGTCTGGCTATCCGGACGCGTACGCGAAATGGGAGAACCTGGCGACCGCTCTTCAGCAGGCCATCTCCCAGTCCCTGAATGGGGGTTCGAGTTCGGGCGGTTCCCCGTCTCCGACCGCGACCCCCGCACCGTCGCCAGCTTCGGGTGGGTGCGGAACCGGTGCGGGTACGGGGACGGACTGGGGGACGATCCCGCCCGGCGTCCTGCCCGCCGGCTACCAGATCCCCACCGACGCCCCGCCCGCCGTGCAGAGCGCGATCAAGTTCGCGCTCGGCCAGCTCGGGACGCCGTACCAGTGGGGCGGCAGCTGCACTGCGGCGCACGGCCCGGACCCCATGGCCAGGTGTGACTGCAGCTCGTTGATGCAGCAGTCTTACAAGGCCGGCGGCGTGACGCTGACGCGCACGACCTACACGCAGGTCAGCGAGGGCACCGCCGTGTCGGTGGACGCCTTGCGCCCCGGCGACCTGCTGTTCATCGAGCCCGGGCCGCAGGGCCCGGAGCACGTGGGCATGTTCATCGGCCAGGGCCTCGTGGTGCACGCGCCGAAGACGGGCGACGTGGTCAAGATCTCCACGCTCGACTCCTGGAAGGCGGGCATCGTCGCCGCCCGCCGCGTCGCCACCTGACGGCAACTTCCGTCGATCTCAGCGCACTTCGCGCATTCTACCCCTCCCTCGCGCGGCCGGACCGCGCCCCCTCCCCCACCCCTCTAGCCGTGGAGTGTGATTGCTCACCTACCTCGCCGATTCCGCCACCAAGGTCCAGCTGGCCTTTGACCCCGGCATCACTCCCAGCCAGGGCGGCCTTCCCGGACTGGACGTCCTCAAGTCCACGGTCGGCTCGATCAACCTCTTCGCGATCATCGCGGTGGTCGGCGCGCTGTGCGTGTCCGGCATCGTCTGGGCCTGGGGCCACCACACGGGTTCGCACGGCAGCGAGCAGAAGGGCAAGCAAGGCGCCCTGGTAGCCGCGGGCTGCGCCCTCCTGCTCGGCGCCGCCAACGGCATCGTCAGCTTCTTCAGCGCAGTCGGGACGAACGTCCACTGATGCTCAAGTCCTCGTCCTCGCCGTTCACCGGGCAGTCCGCGCTGCTGCGCCGACTGCTGATCGGCCTGGGCGTGCTCGTGGTCGTCGCTCTGCTGGCCGGGCTCATCGCCCGGCTGGCGGGCGGCGACCACCGCACCCCGAGCGCCGCCAACTCCCCTTCTGCTCCTGCTGTTTCGGCGCCTTCTTCTCCGCCATCACCGCGCACCAGCAACACCCCGTCCGCCGGGCCGACGATCGGCACGGCCCCCGTCGTCGCCGCTCCGCCGCACACCAGCGACCCGATCGCGTTCGCGAAGGCGTTCGCCGCGGCCCTGTGGAGCTACGACACCCGCACCGCTACCCAGCCCCAGCAGCTCGCCGGCCTGCGCGGGTGGCTGACCGATGAGAGCCAGTACGCCGACCCGGACACTCTCGCCGCGCAGGTCCCGGACCCGACCCTGTGGGACCGGATGCGCGACAACGGCCAGTTCGCCGTCGGCGAGGTGGCCGAGGCGCACCTTCCCGCCGCGTGGCAGCAGGCCATCGGCAAGGATCCGACGCAGCTGACCATCGCCTATATCTACGCGGTCACCGTCACCGGCAAGCAGACCGTCAGCTGGCGCGACGGCGGCGCCGGCGCCGAGGACCGCTCCCTCACCCTGGCCGTGCAGTGCCGGCCGAGCCATGACTGCGCGCTGGCCTCCATCGCCCCCACCGTCTACCCCTGACCTCACCCATCGGTCCCAACCAGAGGAGCTGATCGCCCATCGGCTTTTGTGATCTCCCCGGCTCCGGCCTGCTCTGCGATGTCATCGTCGGCGGCGTCAGCGACTCGGTCACCGACTCCATCGGCAAGTGGATCGCCAAGTCCGCCGGCGACTTGGCGAAGAGCGCCGTCGACCTCGCCTCGCGCGCCGTCGACAAGACCACCAGCATCGACCTGTCGGCCGAGTGGTTCCGCACCAACTACGCCACGATCTTGCCGATTGCTTTGACCATGCTGGTGATGACCTTCATCTTCCAGTTGATCAGGGCGGCCTATCGCCGCGACGGCCAGGCACTCGGCCAGGCCGTCACCGGCACCGTCTCAGCGACGCTGTTCGCGATGACTGCGATCACCTTCACCGGCGTCGCCGTCGCCATCGTGGACACTCTCTCCCGCGGGCTGTTCCAGATCGCCAACACGAACATGGACGACGCCGTCAGGCGGATCGTCCGGGTGTCGATGATCAGTACCACGTCACCGCTCGGCTGGGCGATCCCCGCGCTGGTCGCACTCGGCTGCGCCGCCGGAGCGATCCTCTACTGGGGCGCGATGGTCCTGCGCAAGGTGACCATCCTCGTGCTCGTCGTGCTCGCGCCGTTCGCGGCGGCCGGCGGCTCCTGGGAACCCACACGCGACTGGCGGCGCAAGTGGATCGAGGCCACCGCGACGGTGGTCTTCAGCAAGCTCATCATGACGGTGATCATGCTGGTCGGTGTCTCCGCCCTCGGCGAGAGCAACACCAAGGACGGCGTGCAGGCACTGTCGGACATCATCGCCGGCCTCGTCGTCATGATGCTGGTGCTGCTCAGCCCGATGGCGATCTACAAGTTCGTGCACTGGGCCGGCGACGGCGGACAGTCCCACGACCTGCACCGCTCGACCGCAGCCGGCCTTCAGGCCGGCGCCGCCGCCGCGAAGAAGGGCGGCCGGATGGCCGCCACCGCAGCAACCGGCAGCGCAGGCGGCGCGGCGATGGGCGGCGGCGCAGCGATGGGCGGAGGCGCCCCGCAGGGCCCGGCCCAGGTTCCGGGCCAGGACAGCCCGGCCGGCGGTAACACCTCCGACTCCGGCTCCGGCTCCGGCTCGGCCCCGTCGACGCCGAGCACGTTCCGGTTCCCCGGCACCTCCTCCGGAGGGGGCGGCGACGCGATCGACCAGGCCCTGATTACCCGGCGCGGCAGCCGCAACAGCAACGGCGGCGACCAGGGACAGCCCCTGATCTCCCGGACCCCGACCTCCGACCAGCAGCCCGGAGCACCCGGCGAGGGATCAACCACCAAGGCGAGCAGTGCAGTTACTGCCGCCACCGCCGCGGGCGGGTCCGGTGCGCCGCAGGTCGTCCTCGGCGCCGCGCGTTCCACCGGCTCTCCCTCCTCGGCCGGGGCAGCAGAAACGTTTCCCTCTGCCGCAGCGGGGCCTGCCTCCGCACCGGGCGCCGCCGTCGGCTCCTCCGCCCCGCCCACCTCCTGACCGCCGCCGGCCGGGGCTACCCCTCGCCCGAGCCCCGGCTGGCCTCCCGCCCTCACCGAAAGAGTCGCCCCTGTCGGCCTCCGACCTCCCCCTGCCGACCGTCCGGTTCCCCAGCCGGTCCCGCCGCGGCGTGCTGCTCGGGCTCAGTGTCGCCCAGCTCACCGTCGTCGGCACGGCCGGCGCCCTGCTCCTGGCGACGATGGTCGCCACCGGGCTGGCCGGCGCCGCCCTGGCCACCCCTGTCTGGGCTCTGGCCGCCGCCCTCGTCCTCGTCCGTGTCCACAGCCGCTCCATCGCCGATTGGTCCCCTATCGTCCTCCGTTACTACCTGCGTCGTGCCAAGGGCCAGCTCGTCTGGCTCGCCCGTCCCGCCACCCGGCCCCGCCGCGACGGTCTCCTCCACCTGCCCGGCGCCGCGGCGAGCCTTCGCGCCGTCACCGCCCCGGGCGGCACGCTCGGCGCGGTCCACGACCCGCAGAAGAACACCCTCACCGCCGCCATCCGTGTCTCCAGCCGAGCGTTCGCTCTGCTCGACCCTCCGACCCAGGCTGCCAACGTCTCCGCGTGGGGCCGGTGCCTGGCCTCGCTCGCCCGCACCGGCTACATCACCACCGTGCAGGTCATCGAGCGCACCGTCCCCGACAGCGGTGATGCCCTGCAGCGCTACTGGGTCGAGCACGGCCGGCCCGACGCGAAGGTCGCCGGCCCCGTCTACGAGGAACTGCTCGCCGCCTCCGGCCCGACCGCAGCGCCTCACGAGTGCTACATCGCGGTGAGCCTCGACCTCAAGGCGGCCCGCCGCCTGATCGGGGAGGCCGGCGGCGGCCTGGTCGGCGCCTTCGCGGTGCTCGCCCAGCTGGTCCCAGGCTTCGAGCAGTCGCTGCGCAACGCCGGTCTGAACCCTGGCGGTTGGCTGACCACCGGGGAGTTCGCCGCCGTGATCCGCAGCGCGTACGACCCGAAGGCCCTCGCCCACCTCGAGCAGTGGTCCGAGACCGGCCAGCCCACTGCCGACCCGGCCGCCGCCGGTCCGGTCGTGGTCGTCGAGGAGCCCGCCCGGCTGACCACCGACACGGCCTGCCACGCGATCTACTGGATCGAGCAGTGGCCCCGCTCGGAGGTCGCCCACGGCTTCCTCCACCCGCTCATTTTCGCAGGTGGCGCGCGCCGCACGCTCTCCCTGACCTACGGCCCCCAGGCCCTGGAAGCAGCGCTCAAGGCCGTGCAGCGCACCAAGGCCAGCATCATCGCGGACGCCGCCGAGCGCGTGCGCAAGGGCCAGGTCGACTCCGAGGCCGACTCGATGGAGTACGCGGACGCCAAGCAGCACGAACGCGAACTGATCGCCGGCCACGCCGATGTCGACCTGACCGGCCTGGTGGTCGTCTCCGCCGACACCCCCGAAGAGCTGCGCCGGGCCTGCGCCTCGATCGAAACCGCCGCCGCCGGCACCGGCCTGGACCCGCGGCTCCTGCGCTGGCAGCAGGCCGAGGGCTTCACCCAGGCCGCCCTGCCGCTCGCGCGCACCTGACGGAAGGCCCCGCCGTGCACCACCCGCCGACCGGCGAGCACCGCCTGCTGCGGTTCGCCACCGCCGGCCTCGACGTCCACCACCACACCGCCCTGCCCGAGCAGGAGCCCGTCTCCCGCGCCGAGTTGGACGCCCTGCACGCCCACTGCATCGCGCTGTTCGCGCTGCTCGACACCCACACCGGCACCACCCGGCCCAGCGCACCGGCCGAGGCAGACCACCTCCACGCCGCTCGCATCCGCGTCTGGCAGACCTGCGAAGCACTCCACGGCGCCTACCACCGCGCCCCGCGCGCCGACGGACGCCGCCCCACCCGAGAGGCGTGCGCGCTGCGGCTGCCGGAAGGGGCACCGGACATGGCGATCTGCCAGCGCCACACCGCCACCGCCGGGCGCGTGCGCCGCATCGCCACCCCCTCCGAGCTGCGCGGCGCCCCCACCGCCTCCTCCCGCACCTGATCAGGAGAAACGTTCCTGCGCTCCGCCAGTGCCACCCCCCTGTTCACCCCGACCCGCTCAGACCGCGCCGCCCGCCGCCAGGCCAAACGCGACCTCTCCGCCGCCCGCCGCACCGCCCGCAAGGCCGGCCAGCCCCAGCGCCCGAGGAACCGCCGCGAGGAGAACGCCGAACTCCTCCCCGCCTACCCCGCATCCGGCCGCCCCGGCCCGGCCTCCCTGCGCGGCGGCAAGCTCAAGCTGCCCGCGCACCGCATGACCACCGCGACCGCCAGCGCCGCGTACCCGTTCCTCGCCGAGGGCGGTCTCGGCTCCTCCGGCGTCCTTATCGGCCGCGACGTCCACGCCGAAGCCTCGTTCGTCTTCGATCCTTTCTCCCTGTACGGAAAAGTCGAAAATTTCACCAACCCGAACACGCTGATCGCCGGCGTCATCGGCCAGGGGAAGTCGGCTCTGGCCAAGTCAATTGCCTTGCGCAGCACGGCATTTGGCTACCGCGTCTATGTGCCGTGCGATCCGAAGGGTGAGTGGACGTCCGTCTCGGAGGCGATCGGCGGCACCACCATCGCGCTGGGTCCGGGACTTCCGGGCAAGCTGAACCCCCTGGATACCCCGCCCCCGCCAGCGGGAGTGGATCCGGCCGACTGGGCGGGCGAGGTCCGCAAGCGAAGGCTCCTGCTGCTCGGCTCGCTGGCGCGCACCGTGCTCAAGCGCGATCTCGCGCCGATGGAGTACACCGCACTCGACGTCGCCCTGGACGCGGTCGTCACCCGCACCGAACTGACCGGCCAGGTTCCGCTGCTGGGCGACGTCGCCGCCGTACTCGGGCAGCCGGCCGTCCTGGACGCGGCGCTCGGCGACCCCACCCGCCGGGTCGGCGCCGCCGCCCAGGACCTCGCCCACGCGCTACGCCGGTTGATCAACGGTGACCTCGCCGGGATGTTCGACGCTCCGTCGACCGCGGTCTTCGATCCACGCAGCCCGATGCTGACAATCGACCTGTCCAGCCTCGGGTCGACCGGCGACGACACGGCACTGGTGCTGGCGATGACATGTGCGTCGGCATGGATGGAGGCCGCGCTCAGCGATCCCGCTGGCGGTCGCAGGTGGGTGATCTACGACGAGGCGTGGCGCGTCATGCGGCACGAGGCCCTCCTCCAGCGCATGCAGGCGCAGTGGAAGTTGAGCCGAGGGTTGGGCATCGCCAACATGCTGATCATCCACCGTCTGTCCGACCTGCTCAGCGCCGGCGACGCAGGCTCGCGCACCCGCGCCCTGGCCGAGGGCCTGCTGACCGACTGTGCGACGCGCGTGATCTACCGCCAGGAAGCTGACCAGCTGGCCGCCACCGCCAGCCTTCTCGGCCTCAGCGGCGTGGAGACCGCCGCCATCGCCCAGCTGGGCAAGGGGCGAGGGCTGTGGCGGGTGGCCGGGCGGAGCTTCGTTGTTCAGCACCTGCTCCACCGGGCCGAGTTGAGCCTCTTCGACACCGACGCGCGGATGCACGAGAGCCGGACGGCGGCCTGATCGCCACCAGGGTGACCGCGGACACCGCGCTCGGGTGACGGCTCAGGCCCGAACGGGGGCGGCCACGAGGCCATCGTCGCACGAGTCAGGCTCTCCGGGGCCGGAACTCCGGCAACAGGCCGAAGTCCGCTGCCGCCGACCGGTGACGGCCGGCCGCCCCATCCGCCTCTTCTCACCCTTCCCCCACCGCAGTTGACCGTTCAGGAGCCGTCATCACGCACGTCACCATCGCCCACCTGCCCGACCGGGACACCGTCGTCGCCGACCCGCCCGACCGGCGCAGCGCGTACTGGCTCGAGCAGGCCGGCCTCGTGCGCGACGACGCCCTGCTGCTGCACCGCGTCCGCCAGGACACCGACCGGAGCACCGCGCGGCGGCAGATCCTGGAGGTCGAGAGGCTGGTCACGGTCGCCGGCTACGGCTTCACCCGGGTGTACAGCGCGGACGAGCAGCGCCGACGGGTCGAGGAAGTGCCACCGCACTTTCGGTCGGCAGTCACCGCGGCGCCGCGGACTCTGGGTCGCACCGTCTGGGTGCACCTGGTCAGCGACGACATCGACAACGGCCACCTGGTGCTCCACGCCCAACATCGGGGCGTGGAGGGTGAGCTTGAGCTTCTCGTCGAGTACCCGGGCGCTGGGGAGGCGGCGGTGTTCTACACCGAGACGGGCAGCAGGCACTACGGAGCCGATCGTCACCCCAGCCTGGTATCCGCCCGCGAGGCGTGGTCCTCCTTGGGGTACGCGGTCGACCCGCCCGAGCCCGGCGTCCGGCGTGCCGCGGCCCGCCGTACGTCCCCGGTGTTGCTCGGCCGCCCTGGCCCGCTCCCGCCCGCCCCGCCGCGCGTTGTCGCCTCCTCCCCTTCCCCGGCCTCGGGCATCGGCCCACCTCCGTTCTGACCTCGCCAGAACTGCCAACTCAACTGCTCTGCCTACTTCTTGGAGACCCATGTCGACCATGACCCTCACCCGCCAGGACGCCCGCCTGGAGGCTGCCCTCGGCCAGAGCATCACCTCTCTGGTCGCCAACGAGGCGCGGGCCGACGCGTCGACCTGCCGCGTGATCGAGACGCACCGCGCGCTGGTCGCGGCCGAGACCGCGGTGTCCTTCCAGCGGGTCCGGCTGATCAACATCGCCGCCGCCAAGCGCATCGTCGACGACGGCGTCCTCGACGCGCTGGACGCGCAGCTGGAGCGGCTGGAGGTGGCGGCCGAGGAGCGCGACGTGCTGGAGGCCGACCTCGTGCGGCTGCTCCAGGAACGCGAGGAAGAGGCGAAGCGGCAGGTGGACCAGGCCGCCTCGGCACCCTCTGCCGCTCCGGTTCCCGTCGTGGTCGTGCAGGGCGCGGCCCGCCGCCGCTGACCGGGATTCCTTCGATGTCCGTACCGATGGAAATCGACGCCGCCGGCTCGGTGAGTTTCGGCTGGACCTTCGACCACGGTGAGTTCGCCGCAGCGAGCGGACGGGTGCCGCAGAAGGCGCGCGAAGTCCTCCAAGAGGCTGGGTTCTGGTACTGGGCCGACGAGTTGGGCGGCTGGCACCAGCGCCTGAGCGTCGATCGGGAAGAGCAGATCCGCAACGCCACCGGCGCTATCGACCAGTTGGTCAAGGCGAGGGTTCCGGTTGCGAACTGGCACCGTCCCTCCCAGCGCAATGCCGACCTGGTCGATCACTACCGGTGGCTCCAGGACGGCAGTCTGTTCCCGGACGCCGACGCCGCGGCGGCCAAGGCCCACGCTCTCGTGTCCGATGCGCTGGCCGCCGACTGCCTCGGCCCGCTCTACCAGGGCGTCGCCGAGGAGGTGGTCTCCGGCGCCCTGGTCGTGGAGGCGATGTGCACCTTCGAGGACGTGCACTGGTGGCTGGCCGCCGCCCCGGAGGACGACGAGCACTCGTACGTGTGGCTGCGCTACGAACCCGGCCGCGGCCAGCTCTACACCACCGACTACATCGCCTCCTTCGCCGCGGCGGAGGCCCGCCGTGAGTTCCGGGCGACGATGCTGCGGGACACCACCTGGCCTGCGTCCGCCCGGGCCGAGGCCGCCCGGCCCTCGCGGCGCCTGCGGATGACCGCCGCACCCTCCACACCGCCTCTGCCACCCGGGCCCGCACCGGGCCGAGCAGCCAACCGCTGACCTCCTGGAGAACTGCGTGCCCCACCAGAACCCGACCGCAGCAACGCCCGGGGTCGTCTTCCGGCGCCTGGCTGCCGCCGGGATCACCGCGGCCACCGCCAGCCGCGATCCGGCTGTGCTGGCGGCGCTGGCCGAGGCCGGATTCCGGCTCGGCTTGGACGACGCCCCGGAGCGCTACTCGCTGACAGACCCCGACCCTGTACGGCAGGCCCAGACCGCCACCCAGCTGGCCAACGCGCTAAAGGAGATGGGCGTGCCGGTCAGCATCAGGCCGTCGATCCCCGGCGTCGAGACCGCCAGCCTTGCCCTCTCGCCCCCGGCGACGCGCGTCGCCGCCGCCCGCACCGCTACCGCGCACGGCGCCTCCACCACCTCCGATCAGGCCCGCCCCGCGGCGCCGGTCCCACCTTCGCCGGCACCGGCCGCCCGCCGCTGACCGCGTCCACCCCTGCCCCGAGGAGCAGCGCATCACCCCCGAGCACGTCTCCATCAACCGTGACCCGCAGTACGGCGTCGTCGCCGACGTCGGCCCCGATGCCTCGCCGACCGCCCACACGCTGCTCGCCCGCGCCGGATTCCGCCAGCTCGACGACGGGCGCCACGCCCTCGACCCGGCGACCGAGCAGAACGTCTTCCTGCACGCACGGCAGACCGTCGCCGCGCTGCGTCGCGGCGGAGTCAAGGTCAGCGCGGACCCGGCGTTCGACTACAACGAGACGACCCGGCCCGTCCCCGACAGCCCGGCCGCCCGCGCCGCCGGCCCCGGTGCCGTCGT
The DNA here is from genome assembly GCF_044745805.1 of Kitasatospora sp. NPDC086801. Lineage (NCBI taxonomy): Bacteria > Bacillati > Actinomycetota > Actinomycetes > Kitasatosporales > Streptomycetaceae > Kitasatospora > Kitasatospora sp. NPDC086801. Next base: position 175,632 of record NZ_JBIVAX010000011.1, on the reverse strand, counting down.
CCAGGCCAGCGCCCCGCGCACGCACGATGTGCATATCGGCCGCCACCCGCGCCTCGGCATCGTCGCCACCAACCCGCACAGCAACCAGCAGGTCGCGTTCGCCCTCGCCGAGGCCGGCTTCACGCGCACCCGCGAACACCCCAGCCTCTACGTCCTGGACGAGCCCGAGTTCGAAGGCACCAAGCGGACCGCCACCGCCATCTCCACGCTGCGCGGCCAGGGCCTGCGGGTCGCCTCCGACCTCGCGTTCGAACCACTGGGCGGGCCGTACGAGAGCACCGACCCGTTCGCCACCCGGTTGATCGAGGCGATGGACCGCACCCCGCCCTCGCCCACCCCCGCACCGGACCACCTCGCGAACGCCGAGGACCCGTTCGCCACCCGCCTGTTCAAGGCCCCCGACCTCGGCCCCATCCCACCGGTCCCGCAGACGGACCCATTCGGCTCCGTCGTCCACCCGCCGGCCGGGCCGAGCCGCGACGAGCAGGGCGCCGACGCCCTGCTGCACAACCGCGCGCTGCTGACCGCCGAGATCGCCTCCCGCCTGCGCGTCATCGAGGAGCAGGTGCGCGCCAACCCCGGCGGCGTCGACCTGGCCCGCGTCGAGGCGGTGATCGGCGAGGCCACCACCATTCTCGCCGGGGCCGGCAAGGACCTCGCCGCCGTCGCCGCCGCTCCCACCGCGCCGGCCGCCCGCACGAGTGGACCGGGCAGCGCCCGCGCCCGCGCCGCCCTCGCCACCAGCGGCCGGGTTCGCTCCACCGCTGCTCTGCACGCCACCGGTGCAGCCTCCACTGCCGCGTCCGCCCAGGTCGTCGATCCGCGGATCGCGTGGGTCGCCGGGCACACCAACTCCCGCTGATTGAAGGAACGTTACCCTGTCCGTCAAGAAGAACTGGTCCGTCGAGCACGACTGCGGGCACGAAGTCGCCCACGACCTGTCCGCTCGTCCCGCCGACAAGCGCGCTGGCTACGCCCGCTGGCTGGCCACCCGCTCCTGCCGCGACTGCTGGCTGGCGGAGCGCAAGGAGGACACCGCCGAGCGTGAGGCGTGGATCGCCGCCCGCCGCGCCGAGGAGGCGCAGGCCGCCGCCGAGTGGGCAGGCCGTTTCGAGATGCCCCCGCTGGAAGGCCCCGAGCGTGCCATCGCCTGGGGTGAGCGCTGCCGGCACCAGCTGGTGACCGCCGCCTACGAGGCCCTAGTGGTCGAGGGCGTGCTCGCCGAGGAGGCCTGGCTGGCCATCGAGCAGCAGCTGCGCACGCTGGACAAGGCGTCCTGGTGGATCGATCAGCGCGAGAGCGCGCCGGCCGACCTGCCCGAACTGGCCGCCGCCGCCACCAGCGCCGACCGCGTGAACGAGAACCCGAACTGAACGCGAGGCCGTGAGGGCCTCGACCTCCGAGGCCACCGCAGTCGACCTCGTCGGCACCGGCACAAGGCCCGACCCGACCGGGCCAGCACATCAGGCCCCGGCGCATTCCGAACTCCCTGAACTGGAGCACTATTTGACCAACTCCGACGTCACCCTCGCCGCCGGCCACCTGCAGAATCTGACGGAGCAGCTCCAGTCGACCTACTCCGAGAAGCAAGCCCAGCGCATTCTGCGCGAGCTGAACTCCGTGGACGACACCAGCGTCTTCGGAGCGCTCAAGAGCCTGCTGGGAGCCATCGCTGTCACCCCCTGCCACTGCAGCCCGGCATACAAGCTGGGCCAGAAGGCGCTCGACCAGCTGTGGGAACTGTCCCTCACGGTCGAGGAGACCATGCTCGCCTTCGACGAACCGGGCGGCCCGTGACAGCCAGCCGCCGCCCCGGCACCGCACCGCCCGCTGCCCCACCGGCTGCTCCCACTCGCGGACGCTGACCTGCACCCGACGATCTCGCGGTACGCCTCCACCGCCGACCTGCTCGCCGCCATCGCCGCAGCCGCTGCCCTCCACCGCGCCCGCCCCCGCCTGATCGACGCCTGGCGCCCGGTCGAGGACCTGCCCGCCCCGGAGCTGGAGGCGTTCGGGGCGGAGCTGGCCGCGCACCTGCCGACTGCCGATCACCCGGCCTCGGCCCTGCGCACCCGGTTGGTGTGGCAGTGCACTCTGCGCACCGATCCCGACACCGCCGCCCCGGCCGAGCACCACTTCCGCCTGACGGCGCGGCGCATCCTGGCCGCCACCGGGATCGCCCCCGAGGACGACCCGGCCGCCTGCCGGTGGGCGCTACTGCGGGTCGGCGAGCACGAGGTCCGGCTCGTCGCCCCGCTGGCCCGGCCCGACGGCACGGTGGCGGACACCGGCCGCGACCGATCCCTGGCCCTGGCGGTGTGCCACCTCGCCGAGACCCGCAGCGCCGGCCTCCACGGACGCTCCCGCGCGGCGCTGGCCGGCAGCACCGGCCAGCGCCCCGGCCTCCTCCCCGCCCACCCGCCCGCCACCACCGCCACGGCCCGCACCGGCCGGCGCCCGTAGAAAGAGGCCCCCGCCCGTTGCCCGAGACCCGCACCACCAGGACCATCGACGTCGCCAACGACGCCATCGCCCGCGCCGGCCGGGCCCTCGCCGAGATCACCGACCTCGCCCCCTTCCTGACGGCTCACGAGGCGGCCGAGGTCCTCCAGGGACTGACGCTGATGCCCGGAACCGCCCACCAACTCGCGGGCACGATCACCGAGATCGGCCGTCAGGTCGCCCAGGAGTACGGTGACCGCCCACCGCTGTGGGAGCCGCTGCTCACCCAGGCCACCGCCATCACCACCGCCGCCTTCCGCACCGCCGCCACCTCCGACGCCATCGCCGAGGCCGCGGACGAGACCACCCGCAGCCGGGCCGCCACCGCCCAGTCCCCGGCGCTGCGGGCGGCCGGCACCGGTGCCTCGGTGCACCTCGCCCCGGCTTCGGCACCTCCGCCGCACCCCCGCATCGTCGAACCTCCCCACCGCTGACCCCGGAGATCCATGCCCAGCACCCCGGACGAGTTCCTCGTCCACCCGCGCTACCTGGCGGGCGCCGGGGAAATCGGCCGCGTACTCCAGCCCGTCGTCCACGTACACGGCTGGCCGTACGAGAACAACCCCTACGGGAACCGCATAGCGGCCACCAGCCCGTGCGGCAGGATCGAAGTCCTCTGCCAAATGGCCGTCTTCCACCTGTGGAAGATCAGCGTCCGCGACAGGCCCGGCGACGAGCGGCCGAGGTGGCAGGCCACCTTCACCAAGGAGACCCCTGCCGAGATCGTCGGGGCGCTCGTCCAGGCCCTGGCCGCCGACCGGTACCTGGCGCCCGAGGAGATCGTCGCTGAGTGGCCCGGTCACCCGAGCACCGCGTGGCGCCCCCTCCTCAAGGCCGGCTGGACTCCGTCCGACCTGACCGAGCTTCGCATCGCGGACCCGGCCACCGGCACCGTCTCCGTGGCGTGGCCCGGCACCGAAGGCGCCGTCGCCACCGTCGTCGACGGCATCCGCCTCACCTCACCGGACGGCAAGGCATCGCTCGTCCACACCCTCAAGCCGGACCACCTCTTCGGCGAAGGCGTCGGCCCCTGGCAGATCGACTGCACCTTCGGCCCAGCCTGGCAGGACCAGTGGACGGCGACCCTGTCCGCTGCCACCCCCGTGCGCTACCTGAACATGCTCACCTCCTCCATCGCCGACCCCGCGCCCGTCGTCCGCGCGCACGCCCAGATCAGCACCGCCACCCGTACCGCGGCCACCATCCGCACCCTGCCGCCGTCGAGGAGCTCCAACCAGTTCCGTGCTTTCGAGGCCGAGATGGCCACGCTCGACCCCCGCCACCCGAACCAAGGCCACCCACGCCGCTGACCAGGAAGGAAGCCCCCTGCCCGAACCGCCCCACCAGATCCTCTTCGCCCGCTTCCCCCTGCGCGAGGGCTCCTCCACCACCGGCAGCGCCTGGGCCGAAGCCCCCGACATGGCCAGCCGGGTGCTCCTCGCCCGTGCGGGGTTCTACAACGAGGGCCTCGGTCCAATCTTCACCGCGGAGGACGCCGGCTTCGGCGACGTCAACCAGCGCATCCGCCTCGCCGTTCAGCTCCTCACCGACGCCGGATACACCACCCGGGTCGTCCCTCCGCTCCCACGTCGGCATACAGAAATCGCCTTTCGTGGACGGGACTTGTCCTATATGCAGTCCCGGCTGGTGGCGGCCACCGCTCAGGTGCACAGGGCAGAGACCGTCGAGGACCTCTCCTCCGCCGTCGTCGCGGTGATGGACCCCGAGACCGGACTGCTCGAGCGGCTCACCGCGTTTCTGGACACCGCCTCTCAGCGCCTCGACACCATCGCCGAGGCGGACCTCCTGCCCGCCCGACCGCCCATGGCCACCGCGCTGCACGACGCCAGCGCCCAGCTCACCACCGCGGGCTACCTCATCGCCCAGGCGGAGCTGGCCCAGCCCGACGAGCCCGACGAGCCCACCGACCAGCCGGCCGCACCCCGCGCCATCGCCGCGCGCACCCGCACTTCGCCGCCCGGCAGCCCGACCACCTCCACCACGAGCACCGCGCCGACGCCGGCCGCCGCCTCCGCCCGCGGAGCGGCACGGTGACCCGCCCCGGCTCGGACGCGACCGAGCCGGTCCAACTCGTCCGCCGGCTCGACACCGAACCCGGCACCGCTCCAACGACCCGCCCGACCAAGGCACCCGCTGCCCGTCGCTGAGCACGCCGTACCCGCCGGCTGACCACCCGCCGGCCACCGGGCTGATCACCCACGTCTCGGGCTTCCGTCCCGCAGTGATCGCCGCCCGCTCCCCGCCCGCTCCGGGCCCCTGCCGCTGCGCGCCTCCTGCCCGGCAGGCCACCACCCCCTGCAAGGACCGCACTTCTGCCCGCCTCCCCCAAATCACCCTCTGCTAGCCCTGGTTCGGACGCTCTTCTGTACGCGCTCATCGGCGCGGGCATCGCGGTTGCCGTCTTCGGCTCCCTCGCCTGGGTCGGCGGCAACGCCGCCACCACCGCGACCACCGCCGCCCCGTGGGCCCCGTACCGGCCGGTCGACGCCGCTCTGCACCCCGACCGGCTCTTCCCCCAGCTCAGCTCGCTCCTCCTGCTGATCAGCACCCGAATCGCCCCGGCGCTGATCTCCCTCGCCCTCACCGCGACCGGCCTGCTGCTGTGGTCCAAGCACCGCAGCCAGCCCACCGGCCTCGCCGGCCGCAGCGACCTCGCCCCGCTGCTGCCGGCGGAGATCACCGCCAAGGCGCGCGACCTGCGCCCCAGCCTCTCCAAGGCCAAGCCACGCGAGATCAGCCCGGACGACACCGGCATCCTGCTCGGCGACCTCGCTCCCAACGGCCCTGAAGTCCGGTCGAATTGGGAGGACGTCGCGGTCGCGATCATGGCGCCGCGCTCCGGCAAGACCACCAGCATCGCCGTCCCCGCAATCCTGCGCGCCCCCGGCCCCGTCTTGCTCACCTCGAACAAGGCGGCCCGGGACGCCTACACGGCGTGCCTGGAAGCGCGCTCCGAGGTCGGGCGGGTCTGGACCATGGACCCGCAGCAGATCGCCCACACCCCGCAGGGGATGTGGTGGGACATCCTCGCCGACGCGAAGGACCTCCCGGGCGCACGGCGGTTGGCAGGTCATTTCGTCGCCGCTGCTGTCGACGAATCCTCCCAGGGCGATTTCTGGAGCACCGCCGCACAGAACACGCTCTGCGCCTTGTTCCTGGCGGCAGGCTGCGACCGCCGGCCGATCACGGATGTCCTCAAGTGGCTTGCGGTGCCGAGCGACCGCACCCCGGTCGACATTCTCCGCGACCACCGAATGATCGCCATCGCCGACCAGCTCCAGGGAACGGTGTCCGGTGCGGTAGAAACTCGTGACGGAATTTACGAGACCGCCCGTCAGTATGCGGCCTGCCTCCTGGACCCGCAGATCTCGAAGTGGGTCACACCGAATTCCGACCTGCCGGAGTTTAAGCCGGAGGAATTCGTCACCCGCAAGGACTCGCTTTTCCTTCTCTCGAAGGATGGCGGAGGCTCTGCGAGCGCGCTGATCGCCGCCGCGGCCGACTCCGTAATGCGCACGGCCGTCATCGAGGCCGAACGCGCCGGAGGCCGTTTGGACCCGCCCCTCCTGGCGATTCTGGACGAGGCCGCAAATGTTTGCAAAATCGGAGACCTGCCCGACCTCTATTCCCATCTGGGGTCGCGTGGCGTCATTCCGATCACCATTCTCCAGAGTTACCGCCAGGGCCAGAAAGTCTGGGGCGAGGCGGGCATGGACGCGATGTGGAGCGCGGCGACCATCAAGCTGGTGGGCTCGGGAATTGACGACGCCGATTTCGCTGACAAGCTGTCGCGCCTGGTCGGCGATCATGACGTGGAGACGGTTTCGCATTCCACGTCGGAATCGGGTCGGTCCACCTCAGTCAGCATGCGCCAGGAGCGAATTCTCCCGCCCGACCAGATCCGTGCCCTGAAAAAGGGGACCGCTCTCCTCTTTGCAACCGGCCTGCGTCCCGCACTGGTGAACCTGCGCCCCTGGTACAAGGAGCCCGGCGCCGCCGAAGTGGGGGCGGCCTCCTCCCGCCAGACCGCCCTGATCACCGAGCGCGCAATGGCCAAGGCCGGTGGCACCGCATGAACTACACCACCGAAGCGGCCACTCGAATCCTTTCTCTAGGCGCCGGCGTGCAATCCACGACATTGCTTTTGCTGTCAGCGCTGGGCGAACTCCCGAAGCTCGATTACGCCATTTTCTCGGACACTGGATGGGAGCCTTCCAAGGTCTATCTTCACCTGGATGAGGTCGAGCGCAGGATTGCCCGGTCAGCGAACATACCGGTCCTTCGGGTATCCTCCGGAAATATCCGCGAGGACGCGCTAGACCCGGCGCACCGATTTGCGTCGATGCCGCTGTATATCCTCAACCAGGATGGCAGTCCGGGAATGACGCGGCGCCAATGTACGGGCGAATATAAGATCAAGCCGATAAAGCGTCAGGTTCGCCAGATACTCGGGTACCCGCATCCGGCGAGGGTTCCCCGCGGCTTGTACGCCGAGCAGTGGATCGGCATCAGCACGGACGAGTTTCATCGGGCGAAGGATTCCGATGTCAAGTACACGCGCCACACCTTTCCTCTGCTGGATCTCGGAATGTCACGGGATGATTGCCTCAAGCTGCTTGCCGAGCACGGATGGGGGTCGACTCCCAAGAGCAGCTGTCTCGGTTGCCCATTCCATGGAAATGCCCAGTGGCGGGAGATCCGTGACAACTCGCCAGAGGAGTGGGCGGACGTCGTGGAGTTCGATGCCGCGATCCGGGCTGGAAATGCCAGGGCGAATGCCGATGGAAGGCCGTTGCTGGGGCAAGCGTATCTGCATCGCTCCCGGCTTCCGCTCGACCTGGCGCCGATCGACAAGCTCACTCGGGCAGAGGCCCGTGCCCAGCAGCTGCGGCTGGAACTGGACGAGGAGGAGCTGGAGAACGGCTCGGATGCCGGCTGCTCGCCCTTCTCCTGCCGAGGCGATGCCGCCTGACGTCCCACCCGCCCAGCTGGCCTGCCGCCGATCGGCTGCACCGATAGCACGCCGCTCGGCTGCGGCCAGCGCCAGGAGCAGTACGGCCGGTCGACTCCACGAGGTTTCTCCTGCTACTACGCGCCGCCGCGCGCTGCGGGCCGAGCCCTGTGATCCCATCATCCCGCCTTCTGCGCAACGGAGTTGACATGACTGAGAACGCCATCGACTTTCTGCCGGTCACCCGGGCCGACGGGGGCTGGCACCTGTCGGTGGGCGCCGGCCGGGTCCGGATTCGCGACGAGGCGCTCGTCGAGGACCTGGACCAGCTGCGCGCCCTGCTGGCCCCGGACCGACCGCGCGAGGAGGCGGTGCCCGAGTGACGCCGGTCAACCGGGACATGAGCCCGCAGCTGGAGGCCGAGCAGGCAGTACTCGGAGCGTGCCTGCTCGACCCGGCCCAGCTCACCCTGTTGAAGGAGTGGCTGGAGCCCCGGCACTTCTACCGCCCCGCGCACGAGAGCTTCTTCGCGATCCTGCTCGCCCAGCACGCCGCCGTCCACCCGGCCCTCGCCCTCGCCCCGGACGCCGATGCCGAGGCTGAGGCGAAGGCGGATTGGGCCATCACGGCGATCACCACGGCCACCCGGGAGGTCCCCGGGTTCAGCGCGAGCTACGGCCACACGCTGGTCGCTGCCTGCCCGAGGCCTGCGCACGCCGCCTCTTACGGGCGGATGGTCTTGGAGACGGCGGTGCGGCGGGCGCTGGAGGAACACGCTCACCGCCTGCTGCATGCCGCGGAGACCGAGGCGGTCGAGGCCGCCGTCGAGCTGACCGGCGCGCTGCACACCGTGATCGCGCGGCTGGCCGATGCCTGGGGGGCGATCGACCAGCGCTCTCCCCGGCCGCTGCCCACCCCGCCCACGCGGCCTGCCGCCGCCAAGGCGGCCGAGGCCGCCCGGCACGACGAGCAGATGCTGCTGTCCAGCCTGATCAGCTCCACGGAGCAGATCCCGCGGACCGCCTCCTGGCTCAAGGCCGAGGACTTCGTCGACACCGGCCACCGCGCGATCTTCAGCGCCATGGCCGCGCTCGCGCACCGGCGCGAACCGGTAGACGAGTTGACGGTGCTGTGGGAGGTGCAGCGGCGCGGCGCCCTGGCCGCCGGGGTGATCACGGTGGCCGAGGTCCGCGACCTGTGCGCGGAGGGCTTTCCGGGCGATCCCGGCTACTGGGCGGAGCGCGTCCTTCGGGCCGCGCTGCTGCGGGCGGCGGCCACCTCGGCCGGCATCGTGCGGGTGATGGCGCTGGACGCCTCCATCGCCGCCGGGCCGCTGCTCGGTTCGGCCGTGCGGGCCCTCGCCCCCGCCGACCGCGTGCAGGAACGGCTCCGCTCCGCGACGGCGCCCCCCACCGAGCGCACCGGACCGGTGGTCCTCGGCGCCGCCCGGCGCAAGGGAGCAGCTCTGAGCCGAAGCCCCACTCCGCCGCCCTCCCCAGCCGCCCGGCCTGCCGACCGCACGGGCGAGACCACCGTACGATCCCGACGCTGACCACCGGAGAACCACACTGCCCCCCACCACCCCCCGTGCCCAGTCCGTGGACCGACTCCACTCGGCGGCCGATACCATCAACCACCTCGAGGCCGAACTCCCGCGCGCCTACCGCGAGGAGGGGCTCCCGGGACTGGAAGAACTGGCCGAGCACACCAGCACCCTGCGCGACTGCCAGGACGACCTGCTGCACGTCGCCACCGCACTGCACCACCCGCACGCCCCGACCGCCGACCGGATCACGGTGCGCTCCCTGGCGACGGCCGGCGCGCAGCTGGGCGAGGCGCTCGGCGCGATCGGCCGGGCCACCGCGATGGCCGGCCGGCTCTACGAGGTCGACGGCCTCGGCGGCCCGCGCGCCGACGAGGTCCGCGACCGCGCTACCCAGCAGCTGAACGTGGCGCTGTCCCGGACTCGGCTGGCGCTGAACAGCGCGGCCGAGAACCTGCGCCGCGACGCCCGGGTGCTCAGCGGCCCCGCCGCCGCTCTCACGCACGGTCCAGCTCCGCGGGCCCTGGCCGCCACCGCCCGAACCACCGCCGGCCGGAGTGCCCGCACGGTCACCTCGCCCCCAGTTCCGGTCGGGCAGCAGCTCGCCACCCTCCCGGGACGGCGCCGATGAGGCCGCTCGCCACCGCCGGCCCAGCCACCTTCGGCGGCGCCCTGTCCAACTCGGCCGCCGACTACCGAGGCGACCTGGAGACGGTCGCGGGAATGCTGCGCGCCCTGGGACACAACGCCACCGTCACCCCGTCCGGTCCGGCTCCCGGCGTCCCCGACCGCAGCGCCCTGCTGGACCAGGCCCGCCAAGCGCAGGCGTTCATCCGGCACTGCGGCGACAACGCCGAGCACTACGGGCGCCAGCCGGCCGACAACCCGTCCGCGGCCCCACTGGCCGGGGCGTACGAGGTCGCGATGAGCCACGCGGCCACCGTCCACCGGCACCTGGGCGCGGCCCTCGACCTCTCGATCAAGTACGCGCAGTCTCCGCCGGCGCGGCCGGGCAGCCCCGCCGAGGCGCTGCGCCTTCGCCGTGCCGAGCACGCCGCCGCCGCGCTGGACAGCGCCGACCGGTGCGCGGCGCAGGGAGCCGAGGCGGTGCTCGCCTTCGCCGGGCGGCTCCCGCCCGGCCAGAGCCGGCCGAGCCCTGCTGCGGCGGCGCCGGTGATCGGTTCACCCGTCGTCTCCTCTCCGCCCAGGAGGCGCGGTTGACCGGCAACCCCCTGCCTCCCACAGTGGCCGGGCTCGGCCAGGCCGACCTGGATGCCCTGCTCTCGCTCTCCGAGCAGCTGAGCGCTTTCGAGCAGGCGATCCCCGTACCGGCGCCGCACGAGCCGCTGCCCGAAGTGCGGGACCTGGCTTGGCCGATGGTGCGCCTGCACGAGCTGGTCGCGGCCCCGCTCGACGAGGTGTTCTTCCGGTCGACGAGCGCGCGCCCCGACGCCGGCCTCGGCGTCTTCACCGCCACCACCTCAGCCCTCGCCCTCGCACAGGCCGGCCTGGCCCGGGCGGCGTCCCTGCTCGCCGACCCGGCACCGGGCCCCGAGGCGCAGACCAGCGTCCGGCACGCGCTCGCCACGGTCCGGCGCACGGTGCGCGAGACGGCGCAGGCGCTGGCCGACGCCGCCACAGTCGCCGCCGTCCCCTCCCAGGTCACCAGCCTCGCTGCCCGCAGGCCCACGGCGGCGCCGCCCGCAGGCCGGCCGCCCGCCGCCGGGGAGAGCGAGCGCCGTGTGGACGCCGCTCTTCGCCGCTCGCCCGCCCTCGTCCTGGTCTCCCCGCCCGCCGAGGCCCCTTCGCCCACGGCACCGAGTTCCCCGCCCGCAACGGTCGTTCCGCTGCGCCGCACCTGACCACCACGCCGGCCCGTCCGGCCCGACGATCGGAGGCCACCGCGCCCACCGTCACCATCGACGACCACCAGCAGCGCCTGCTGCTGGCCGCCCAGCGGATCGAAGCGGTAGCCGCCGCTCTGCCGGGCCCGTTCGCCCCGTCCTTCAGCGAGGTGCCGGACGTCCTGGATGTCCGCGGCCACCTGGTGGCGCTGCAGGAGGTCCAGATCGCCACGGTCAACGCCGCCACCGAGTACGCACCGAGCATCGCGCTGGACCCGACGGCGACCACCGCGGCGCGCCGCACCGCCATCGCCCTGGCCGGTGCGACCAACCGGGTCGCGACGGCCGAGCGGCACCTGGTGGCGCTCTTCAACGTCGCGATGAGTGCGAACGTCTGGGCCATCCCCGATCCCAACAGCCACCGGCCGGCCGACCTCTATCACGAAGCGTCCGCCCAACTGGCTGTCTCGGCACGGGAACTGCGCGCGACGGCCGAGCAACTCCCCACCTCCGGCGAGTCCCAGCACTCGCAGACAGCCTCCCGCGCGAACGCTGCCCGTTCCTTCACCGGCCGACTCCGCGCGGCGCTCCGTCGCCGCCCCGCCGCGGAACCGCCGCCGGTCGCCGCCCTTCCCCGCACCGCCGCCAAGCCCCGGCGCTGACCCTCCCACCTCCGCCCCGTCAGGAGCCCCGCCCTGTCCCTGTCCGTCGACGTCTCCTCTCCGGCAACCTCCTCTCCGGCCTCCGCTGCCCGCGCCATCTCCGGGACACGCCGATGACCCGGCACGTCCACCAGCCCCCTCGGATCGGCAGCATGTGCTCCGGCTACGGAGGGCTGGACATGGGCGTCCAGGCCGCCCTCGGCGGCCACGTCGTGTGGCACGCCGAGATGAACCCCAACGCCGCCGCGATCCTCGCCCACCACTGGCCCAGAGACGCCAAATCACGGCGATATCAGCACAGTTGACTGGAGCAGGGTCGAGCCGATCGACGTCCTGACGGCGGGCTTCCCCTGTCAGGACCTGAGCGTGGCCGGCAAGCGCGCCGGGCTCGTCGAGGGCACCCGCTCCGGACTGTGGCACACCATCGCCCGCGCGATCGACGTCCTCAAGCCGGAAATGGTGATCATTGAAAACGTCCGCGGAATCCTCTCCGCGCCCGCTGGGACGCCAGCCGATGGCGACCTGGAATGCGGCTGGTGCGATCTGGGAGACGGCGGAGGTGAGCCTGCTCTGCGGGCACTCGGCGCGGTTCTCGGAACCCTGGCCGACCTCGGGATGGATGCGCGATGGACGGTGCTACGCGCCGCCGACGTCGGTGCGCCCCACCGGCGGGAGCGACTTTTCCTCACCGCCTGGCCTGCCGACGCCGAAGGCGCGCGATGCGAAGGGACCGGACCCGAAACGCGAGGACCTCGGGCACACGGTCACGCTGCTCAAGACCCCGACCTCCAATTTGGGTGCGATCGGGGGCAGCCAGCACCCGGACCGCAGGCGCGAGGGCGGGCACGGCCCGAATCTGAGCGACGAGGTGGAACACCTTCTCCCGACTCCGAAGGCGAGCGACGGCACGCACGGCGGACCCAACAGCCGTGGCTCGAAGGGGGATCTCACGCTCCCCTCCGCGACAGCGCAGCTGCACCCGGCCCCGCAGAAGCCGGGCCGCCGCACCGAGCCGACCTCCCTCCCGCCGCTGTCCCACGTGATCCTGCCGATCTGGGAGCCGAGCGCCACGGGCTGAACCGGTGGGGCCCGTACGGGCCGGCCATCGCCCGCTGGGAGCGCGCCACCCGCCCCGCGCCGGAGCCGACCAACGAGCGCGGCCGACTCGACCCGCGGTTCGTCGAGTGGATCATGGGCCTCGATTCCGGCCACGTCACCGGCGTTCCGGGCCTGTCCCGCTCCGCCCAGTTGACCGCCCTGGGCAACGGGGTCGTCCCCCAACAGGCATGCGCAGCCTTGGAGTTGCTCGACGCCCCGGCCCTGCTCGCCGCTGCCCGCTGCTGCGGGCGGCGGTGAGCCTGGCGTGCTTATACACCAAGTCCGGCTCGCTGGAGCGAGCCGTCGAGCGCAGATCCTCGTGTCATCACCCGCCGACGAGAGGCACCCGCCCTTTTGACCACTCCCGAGCCCGACCCGGACTCCGCACCGGCCGGCTACACCAACGCCCAGATCGACGTCCTGACGGCGCGGCTCGCCGAGCTCGCGGCGGGCTTCGACCTCCAGGCCGAGCAGCTGGCCAGCATGACCACCGCCCTCCCCCCGGAGGACGTCGACGATCCGGACGCCCCGGCCGGCGGCGAGCCGCTGTTCATCCTCGCCTTCGACGACCCGCAGTACCTCAAGGAATTGGAGCTGATGACCCCATGGGTAGACGAGATCTTCACCAAGATCTACGGGCCCGAGACCACGGCCGGCAAGCCTTGGTGCCCCCGCTGGAAGGAGCACCCCGAGGCGGTGGCGAGGCTACACGCCCTGTGGCTGGCCTGGCAGGCCGCGATCGACCCCGAGTCGGGGGCCGCCGGCCCCAGTTCGTGGCAGCGCGACCACCTCGAGCCCGCGCTGACGAAGCTTCGCAGCGCGGACGGTCCGTTCGCGGCCTGCACCTCCAGCGGCGACCACATCAGCCACCGCCTGCTGCCGCACCCCGCCCTGACCGACCCCACCCCGCCCGCTCTCCCCCTTGCTGCCTGATCGGACCCGACCTTGCCCGACTTCAACCTGCCCGGCCGCCGCCCCGCGGACGCTGACTCCGCCGAAGCCCAGGTCCACCTCCTGGCCGCCGAGGGCTCGTACGAGCTGCTCAGCGAGAGCACCGTGCCCGACGCTCTCGGCGGCAGCGACAACTTCTTCCTGTTCGAGGGCTACAACGAGTGGGGGATGCCCGCCGTCGCGGCACACCTTCACCACAACGAGGACGACAAGACCTTCACCCTCGCCGCCGAGCCCGCACCCACCTTCGCCGCCGGCGCGGCCTGGCTCGTCCAGCACGGCGCCGACCCGCAACAGTTCCTCCAGCATGCCCGCGGTGCCGGTGCCCCGGCCGATGCCCGCAGCGCGGCAGCCGCCGCCCGGATCGTGGAGTCCGGCTCCCGCTACCAACTCGTCGAGCACGGCATCGAGTACGGCGAGACCTGGGCACTGCTGCGCGACAACGCCGCCGTCAGCGCCGAACGCCCCTTCCTCCTTCAGCTGGAGTCCGCCCACCACCAGCGCGGGTACACCCTGCGCGAGGGCAGCTTCAGCAGCCCTCAGGAGGTCCAGCAGTGGCTGGAGAGCCGGCGCACCCCGCTTCCACCCGTCGTCGGTGACGAGGTGAGCGTCGTCGTCAGCCCCCAGGCCAGCGCCGCCCGCGCCCGCACCACCGGCGCCGGCCAGCGCGCCACCGCCCAGGAACCTGCGGCGGTCCTCACCGGGGCGTCGGTGGTCTCGCGCAGGGCCGTGCGGTGATCGCACCCGCCCGGCCACTGCCCGGCTTCAGCGCCCACCCGGAGGCGCTGGCCGATCTGCTGACGGTGCCGGGCCACGTGCGGACGCTGGCGCTGAGCTACCTCGACCGGCTGGTGAAGGCCGAGGTACGCGGCCCCCTCCTGGAAGAGCAGGGCGAGCGCGACCTGCGGGGCGCCAGGAAGATCTACCTGGACGACGCGATGGCCTACCGGCTCGTCTACACCGAGCGCCGGGCACCGCACAACCCCCGCCATCTGCTGGGCATCCACCTGGTCGCCGTAGGTGAGCGCCGGGGGGTCGCGGTCTACGAGACCGCGGCCCGCCGCCTGCGGCAGGCCGCCGTCCAGGAGGCGGGGCGCGGATTGCCGGCCCGCTTCCAGGCCGCCCTCGCCTCCTCCTCCCGCCCCTCCCCGGCCCAGGCCGCCGCCACCACGAGCACGGCCGCGCCCGCCGTCGCCCTCTCTCCCGCCGCACGCCAGCGCTGAACCCGCCCGACCCACCCAGCCGAAAGCCCGATCGGAGATCTCCGCATGTCCTCGACCGTCACCACGACCGCCACTCCGCAGAACCTCGACAACGACGTGCACCACACCGCCGAGGTCCTCTCCACCCGGTGGGCCACGCGGGTCGTTCACGCGCTGCGGCGGGGACCGATGACCGCCGGAGATCTCCTGGCGGCCGACCCGATCGTGCCGGTGAGCAGCCTCTACTCGGCGTCCCGCTCCCTAGCCGGCGCCGGGGTCATCACCCGCACCCCCGCCGGGTCCGGCCGCTACGACCTCGCCCTCTCCCCGGCCGGCCAGGCCCTGACGCCGCTCTACACCACCGCCCTCGCCTGGGCCCGGCGCTACCCCAAGCCCGGCGCACCGGCCGCGCAGGCCCCGGAGATGATCGAGGAGACGCTGGGGCTGCTGGCCGGCTCGCACGCGCTCCCGCTGCTCACCGCGCTGGGCCAGAACGACGGACTGGCCTACCCGCAGATGGTCGCCTCCCTCAGTGCCCGGGACAAGGCCGCCGCCTACCAGCGCCTCCTCACCCTGGAGGAGCGCGGCCTGGTCGTCCGCAGCGGTACGCGCCGCTCCTACCGGTGGGACCTCGGCGAAGCCGGCAACGCTCTCGGCCGGGTGTACGGCGAACTGTCGGACTGGACCGCCGAGCACCAGGTGTCCGCAGCGGCCCCGGTGCGGGCCGACACCGCGCTGGCCGCCGCCAGCACCAGCGCTGTCGTGGTGGCGAGCCCGGCCCGCACCGCCTCCTACTCCGCGCCCCAGGCCCCGGAACGGCCGCTGGCCGTCCGCGCGTCGGCCGCCGTACTGCGCGGCGTCACCCTGGAGCTCACCTTCTCCCACGCTCCCGGGCCCCAGCCCGCGTCCCTCCTCGTCACCGCCGCGGCACGCTCGCGCTGACCCGGGTCCGACGCCGATCAGTCCTCCCCGCCTACTCCGAGGTTCATCATCTTGCCCTCCGTGCCCATGCCGTCCGGTGCCGCCCCGAAGCTGCGCGAGCAGCTGGTCGACCTCCTCGACGAGGACGTCGCCCTGCTGGCGGACACCGCCACCACGCTCGAACTGCCGCTCAGGGCCAGCGATCTCGACACCATGCTTTTCGCCCATGAGCTGGCGATCGAGTGCTCCCACGTCACGCTGGCGATGTTCTTGCCGCAGGTGACCGCGGCCGACGATCTGCCGCTCTGCACGGCGCGCCACTGCATCGAGGCCGTCGGCGCCTCCGCCCAGCACCTCACATCCGCGCTGGGGGCGCTGGCCACCGCGCGGGAGGAGATGGCGAAGCCGGACTGCGACGCGGACACCCGCTTCAACCTGGCGCGGGCCGCCCGCATGCGCGCCGCCGCCCTGGTCAGCGTCGCGGTGCAGCGCACGGTCGAGCTGCGCTCGCTCCTGGCCGGCGGGCCCTGCCCTTGCTGACCTCGGCGTCCACCAGGCCACCGGCTGCCGGCCGGTCGATCCTGCGGACCCCGAACGTCGCCCCGCTGCTCGCGGGCACCCTCGTCGGGCGGCTGCCGTCCTCGATGGCCCCCCTCGGCCTTCTCCTCGCTGCCCGTGCCGACCACGCCTCCACCGCGCTCGGCGCCATCCTGGCCGCTCTGTTCGCGCTGGCCGGCGCGGTGGGCCAGCCGCTGCTCGGGCGAGCCGTCGACCGCACCAGCCTGGCCGTCGTGGCGCCCGCCGCAGCCGCGGTCTCCGGAGCCGCGTTCACCGCGCTGACTGTCGTGGACTTCGCCGCCCAGCCGCTCGCCACCGCCGTGCTGGCCGCCGTCGCGGGTCTGGCAACCCCGCCTCTGGAGGCCGGACTTCGGGCGATGTGGACGCGCCTGGTCGACCCGTCCGACCACCACCGGGTGTTCGCGCTCGACTCCGCCTCCCAGGAGCTGGTGTTCGTCGCAGGCCCCCTGCTCGCCACCGCGATGTGCCAGCTCCCCTCCGCCCATGGGGCGTTGGCCGCCTGCGCGGTGACCACCGTCGCGGGAACCACTGCCGTCGCCGTGCGCCGCCCGGCCCGGGTTCGGACCGCGGCGAGGCCGGTGCACTGGCTCGGGCCGCTGCGCTCGCGGGGTCTACTCGTCCTGCTGTCCGCGGCGCTGTTCTTCGGGGTGACGCTCGGCTCGTTCCCCGTGCTGGCCCTCGGCGTCGCCGACCGGCACCACGAGGGGTGGCTCGCCGGCCTGCTGCCGGCCGCGCTGTCGCTCGGCAGCCTGATCGGCGGCACCGCGTGGGCCAGGCTCCGGCAGCCGTGGCCAACCGGCAAGGCGCTGCTCGCGGTTGGCGTCGGGTACGCCTGCGCGTTCGCCGCTCTCCTCGTGCCCGAGCCGCCGTGGCTCGCGGTCGCGACGAGCATCCTGCCCGGACTGTTCCTCGCCCCGTGGCTGGCCTGCGCCTTCCTCACCTGCGACACCCTCGCGCCGAGCGGAACGGCCACCGAGGCCGCCGCGTGGCTGATCTCGGTGATCGGCCTCGGCCAAGCGGCGGGCGCCGCCATGGCCGGACAGCTCTCGGCCTTCGGCCACAGCGCCACGGCGGCCGTTCCGCTGCTCGGCGCCGCCCTGGCCGCCGCCACGCTCGGCGCCGGCCGACGGCGTCTCTCCCTTACCTGACCTCTTCCTCTGGAGCTGGACTTCTTGCACCACCGCACCGCTTCCTCCACGTCGGCGCCGATCACCATCGTCTGGGACTGGAACGGCACCCTGCGGGCCGACCTCGCCGATCACGTCGCGGCCCTCAACGCGACCCTGCCCGCCCTCGGCCGGACCGAGCCGATCACCGTCGAGACCTACCAGGCGCTCCACCGGATGCCGATCCGCGACTTCTACACCGACGTTCTCGGCCGCGCGCTCGACGACGAGGAGTGGCACGCCGCCGACACCGCGTTCCTCGCCGAACTCAACCGCCGACCGGTGCGGCTCCAGCCCGGCGCCCGGCAGCTGATGATGGGACTGCGAGCCCGGGGAGTTCGCCAGAGCCTGCTGTCGCTCGCGCCGCACGAGCGGCTCGTCACCGAGGTCGGCCAGGCTGGCATCACCGGGCTGCTGGAGCGGGTCGACGGCCGCCCCGGACCGTCCGTGCCGAGCAAGGCCCCGGCGATGGCCGCTCACCTTCAGGCTCTGGGCCCGTGGGTCGACCCGGCCCGCACCCTGGTGATCGGCGACAGCGTCGACGACGCGGTCGCCGCCCGGGCGGTCGGAGCCGTCCCCGTCCTGCACACCGGTGGACTGCACGGCGCCGCCCGCCTCGCCACCGCCGGCGTCCCCCTGGTGGACACGCTCCAGGAAGCCGTCGCCCTGGGCATCGCGCTCATCACCGAGCAGCAGCTGGCTGCCGCGTGAGCACGCTCAGCGGACGTCCCATCGCGAACTGGAAGCCGCAGGTGCCCGGGAACACCGACCTGGGCACCCGCCTGGTGTGGACCGAGTTGCAGGTCGAGCGCGTCCGCGACGTGCCCGGCCATGGCTCCGACACCCCTCACGGGGCCGTCGCCGACCAGATCGCCACCACCGCGAGCACGCTCGACCACGTGCAGAACCGCATCGTCGAACTCGCCACCTCCCTAAGTAGCGACCTCCAGCGCGTCGCCGCCGGCCACGACGCCAACCTCCCGGTCACCAACGGCATCCTGCGCACCAGCGGCCTCGACATCGACCTCCTCGTCACCCGCCGCACCGAACTGCACCAGTCCCTCACCGCGCTCATCGACGTCTACAAGACGCTCCCCGCCTTCGTCCCAACTCCGGAGCCAACGCCCACGCGCGCCACAGAAACGACCAGTCGAACCAGGTCAAACCAACCCTCGCAGGGCGCATTGACCGCCCGCCAGAAGACGGCCCTGCAGGCCATCGGCGATGGCAGCGTCACCATCTACCGGGGCCTTGCCAGCAGCAGGCTTCGCGTCCTCGCCCCTGGCACCGTCAGCGTCGCCACGGTCAACGAACTGATCGACAAGAAGCTCGTGGGGAGCTACCCGGCGGAGGGTCAGCACGAGGGCCACAAGCTCGACCTCACCCCCACCGGGCAGACCCAGTACGAGGCGCTGCTGGCGGCGGGCGGGCGCGCTGCCGCCGCCCGGACCCGGCCGACCGGCAACGTGGGCGAGGCAACACCCGAGCTCGCCGGCACCGGTGTCGCGGTGTCCCCGCCCCGCAGCCGCTCTCGCGGCTGACCGGCTCCGGGCCGCTGTCCGGGCAGCGGCCGTGATCCCCGATCCGCTACCAGGAAGGTCCTCTCATCGGAAGCTGGGACACCGGCCCGTTCCACAACGACGACGCGATCGGAATCGCCGAGCGTTTCGACAGCCTCTTCCCCGAAGAAGTGCCCCCGTTCCTCCACCGCCTCTTCGACACCGCCGCCTGCGCGCCGCAGGGTGAACTCGACGTGGCCCTTTCGCGGGAGGTCATCGCCGCCGCGGCCGTGATCGCCTCCCAGCTCCCTGCCGGCACCGGGATCGACCTGGCCAGCGGCCCGCGGGAGTCGGTCCCGACCCTGCCGCCCGAGCTCAGGCCCAAGGCGGTGGCCGCCCTCGACCGCATCCTCGTGCACGCCGACGCGGAGGTCGGTCACTGGTTCAACCGTGCGAAGGGCGCCTCGCCATCCAGGACGAACCACCACCCGTCATCAACTACACGTCCGCAGGCCCGATGGCGACCACCCCAAGCGTGGTGGCTCCGATTCCTCAACAGGCCCCGACGCAACCCGAGGCCAGCACGACCGAAGCCCCCCGCCGCCAGCGCCGAGTGTTCGCCGGCCAGCAGTTCGTCCAAGGGCGGCTCGGTGTCGACGAGGTCTGGGACCTGCGCGACCGGCCCTCCGAGGCGACCGCGGCACACGCGCTCGCCGAGCTGGTCGAACGCCAGGCCGGCGAGGTAGACACCCTCGACCGCGAACTGCGCGCGGTGGCCTCCCGCGCCGCCGAGGCCCTCGCGCCGATCGTCCAGGGCAACCACAGCAGCGTCCAGGGCAACGGCGTCCTGCGGTTCACCGGCGTCGAGCTGGAGACCCTGGGCGCCCGCTTCGACCTCGCCCGCCAGGAGCTCCAGAACCTGGTCGCCCGCTACGAACGCGCCGCCGCCGAGGCCCCCGCCGCGCCCTCTCGCGAGACGGCGGCCCGCGCACGCAGCACGACCAGGCTCACCGGCACGCCAACTGCCGTACCGGCCGCGGGCGTCCTGCTGGCCCCTCACCGTCCGCTCCACCCGTAAGGACCCTCGTGCCCCCAACCGCCAGCCGTGACGCGCGCGTCACCCAAGCCCTCGACCTGCTCGCGCCGACCGGGGCCGTCCGCACCCTGCTGTCCGTCCGGCTCACCGAGCGCGACGCCGAAGACCAGAAGTACCTGCGGAACACGCTCGGCGATCCGGCCAACGGCATGGACCCCGGCGAAGTCGCCTGGCACCGCGACCGCTTGGAGCAGGGCGGTCTGCTTCGCACGACTGCGGCCGGCCCAGAGGCCACGCCGGCCGCGAAGGAGCTGTGGTCCGTCTTCCTCACCGCGTACAGCTGGGCGGTGAGGTACCGCCGAGCTCTTGCCACCGAGCAGCACACCGTTGTCGCGGTCGAGGAGGTCCTTCGCTTGGGCGCGCACCCGCTCACGGCCACCGTCCTCGACCGGCTGCGCGACGGGGCGGCCACACGGGAGGACCTCGCCCGCCCGATGACCGCGGCGGCCCGTGCCCAACTACCCGACCAGCTGGACGTCCTCGTGCAGCAACAGCTCGTCGACCGACTACCGGACGGAGCCCTGCGGACCACCCCGGCCGGCAGCCTGCTCGTGGGCGTCCACGACAACCTCGCTTCCTGGTACGGCCAGCACCTGGACACCGCCACGCGTTCCCAGGCCGCCGCCGCCCGCACCCTCCCCGCCGGCAGCAACCTCTCCCAGCCCCAGCCCCCGCCGCCGGCCTCGGGGCCCGCCGCGGACCGCCCGGGACCACGCCGCTGACCGGAAGGACCAACATTCCCACCCCGCTCACAGTCCTCGACTACGGTGTCGACGGCCTCAAACCGGTCGACGCCCGCAACGAGGCGCTGCACGACAGGTTCCCGATCTCCCCGCACGACCTCCAGCTGCTCGCCGCCCAGCACGTGACGACGCCCCACAGTCATCTCGTCACGGACAGCTACTACCTCGCGTACGACCGCACCATGACCTGGGACATACCCGGTTCCCCGCACCACGTGGGCGTCCACATCCAGCGCGATCTCGCCGCCGCGACCTACCGATTCGACTATGCCCGCCACTCCATCGTCGCGCTCGCCCAGAACTGGCTGGCCTCCCGCGGCGCGGACCCGGCCCACCTGGTCCCCGAGATCGAGGACCCGCTGGACACCGACCGGGCCACCCGGGACCTGGAGGCGTTCCTGGCCCGCTCCGGCGAGCGCTTCCAGGTCGTCAATCAATACACCTACGACGAGTACGACTTCTACAAGACGTGGATCATCGTCAAGGACACCGCGCCCGAGCCCGGCCAGCAGCCCGTACGGGTGCTCTACGAGGACCTCGACCTGCCGGGCGGCTCGTACAGCCTGCGCGAAGGCGGCTTCCCCACGACCGCGGCGGCGTGGGAGTGGACCCAGCGGGTGGGCGAGGACGACAACCCCCTGCCACCGCTGCTGGTCGCCCCTCCCAGCACCCGCGCCGCCGGGGCGCTGGCCGCAGGAACGGCCGCGGTCACGCTCTCGCCCCCGCGATCCTCCACCCCCACGCCCGTGCCGAACGCCGCCGACGGCCGTACCCCACGACCGAAGAGCCGCTGACGCCAACCTCCCTGGAAGGACCCGTATCCCCATCCCCCCGAACGACAGCCCCCGAGCCAGCCCGGCCCGGACCAACGGCGCCGTCCGCGGACCGCGGACCGCCGCAGCGTGCAGACCACGGTGCGGTTCACGCCCGCCGCAGCCGCCGTGATCCACGAACGCGCCTGCGCCGAGCGCCTCACCGTGGCCGGGTTCGTCGGCAACGCCGCCCTGGCCGCCGCACAGTCCAGCGATCCGCTGTGCCGGCCGGACAGCGATCCGCGGCGCCCCCTCGTCGAGGCTCTCGACCGCGTGGCCGGCGTGCTGAACACGGCGGTCGCAGCAGCCCGGGAGGCCGACGACGGCCCGGCCCGGCAGGCCGCTCTCGCAGTGCTGCCCGCCGTCGCCGCGCACACGTACCTCGCCCTCGACGCCGTCCTGGAGGCGTCCTGATCCCCGACGTCTCGACGGGCAACAGCATCCGCCCGCTGCTCGCCTACCTCTACGGCCCCGGCCGCCGCGAGGAGCACCACGACCCGCACCTCGTCGCCGCCTGGGACCTTCACGGCGCCCCCGACCCCGGCCGCGACCACACTGCCGACCTGAGCCACCTCGCGGCCCGGCTCGACCAGCACGCTCGCCTGCGCGCCGCCGAACTCGGCGCGATGCCGCCCAGCAGGGTGTGGCACTGCTCGTTGCGCACCGCCCCGGAGGACCCCTGGCTGTCCGACTGGCAGTGGGCGACGGTGGCCCGGCGCATAGCCCACGCCACCGACTCCGAGCACCACATCCACCTCGCCGGCGTCACCGTGCTGCCGGACGGCTCCCGGCCCGGGATGCACCGCGCCGCGGTGCGCGCCCAGGCCGAATGCCTGGCGATCGAAGCCGATTGGGGTCTGCGGCCGGTCGGCCAGGACGAAGGTCTCACCACCAGCTACCCGACCACCGCCGAGATCATCAAGGCCGAGCAGCACGGCTGGGCCGAGCCCTCCCGCGTCTGGCTCCAACGGCAGATGCGCCAGGCCCTGCAGGAGGCCACCACCGTGGACGGCTACGCCGAAGCGCTGGCCGCCCGCGGCGTGCTCGTGCGCTGGCGCACCGACGCCGCAGGCAGCGCCGTCGGCTACAGCCTCGCCCGCCCCGGCGACACCGGTACCGGAGGCAAGCCGGTCTTCTTCGCCGCCGGCCGCCTGGACTCCGCGTTGACCTTGCCCCGGCTGCGCCAGGCCCTCTCCGCCGACGTCACCGCCCTCTGACGTCGGGAGCGGCTGCGCCCTTCACCGACCCGTCGCGGTCCGCCAACGTCCAGCCTCTGGAGCACTGCTGTACTACATCGCCTCCTTCCACGACATCTACTCCGACCTCGAGCTCTACGACCTGGAGTCGGCCGACGCCGAGTCCTCACGTGCCTTGAACAGCCTCTTCGATCCGGAGAGTTCGCTGTGGATCATCGCGAGGCAGTCCGAGCCCGACGAGCGGCACCACTTCTACCTCCTGCTCGACGCCTATGCAGCCAACTCCCCTGGTGCACCGCAGATCGTCGGCGTCCACTTCGAGCGCGACCAGGCAGCCGGAACCATCCGCGCCGATATGACCACCGAGGCGCTGATCCCGCTGGCGCAGAGCTGGCTCGTCGGCCGCGGCGCCGACCCGAGCAGGGTCTTGGAGCCCTCCTCCAACTGGCCCGAGCCGAACGATCCCGAGACCAAGCGGATCGAGGACTACCTGCGCACCTTCGGTGACCACCTCGAGGTCCACGAGACGTACACCCAGCACGAGGAACCTTTCGAGACCTGGGTGATCGCCACCGACACCCGGTCGTCCGCAGACCCCGCTCCGGCGGAGGTGTTCGTGTGGCGGCGGCCCGACAACGACGCCGCCTACACGGTCCGCCACGGCCAGTTCGCGAGCCTGGACGCCGCCTACGCCTGGGCCCAGGACACCTCCGCGCCGCTTCCAGCGCCCGCCCGCACCCGCGCGGCCCGGCACAGCACCATCAACACCACTGGCCCCAATGCGAGTTCCTCCGCCGCATCCCTCGCGCCCCCGGCCGGACGCCGTCCCACCCGCTGAACCGCCGGCACCGCCACCTCCGGATTCCCGTACGGCGCGCCGTTGCCATCTTCACCACTTCGGAGTTCTCCCTTTTGCCTACCTCCCACCTGCCCGACAGCGACACCAACCAGGTCCTGGCGACGTTCACCAGCGAGGTGGGTCGCCGGCTTCCCGGAGACTGGCGGTCCTCGCTCGCCGACTTTGCCGCCGGGCGTTCGAAGTCCGGCCTCTACGAACGGCTGTGGGACCTGGGGATCGCCCAGTGGGCCGTGCTGGAACACGTCTACGACCACCTCGGCCTGCTGCACGGCCAGCACGGCCTGGAACTGGTGGTGATCCCGCGACCGATGCGCCGCGGCCACTATCTGGTCGCGCCGCTGGTACCGCCCGCCTTCGAGGCCGGTGATATGGAGGACCTGACCCCGTTCGGCGTGGCCGTGGTCGGGTCACCGGACCGCGCCGCCCAGACCGTCCTACGCCGCCTTCTGCCCCGCCTCGACCACGCCCTGCTGCTGGCCGAAGAACGCTTCCCGCAGACCGGTCCACCGGACGACGACCCCGGCCAGCAGCGGGCTCGCGCGGCCACCGCCCGTACAAGCCTGCTGGCGGGCCCGGGCACGGCCGTCGTCTACTCTCCCGGGCACCTACGCTCCACCGCCCCGCTCCCAGGCCACGGCCGTGTCCTGGCCCCCGTGACCGAACACCTCCTGACTGAACGAGATTTGTGCCTTCTGCTTCCACCGCGACCGACTCGCTCCTCCTCGTCCGCCCAGTCCACCTCGCCGGCCCCGGTGACGCAGACCTGCCGTACCACCTCGCCGCCCACCATGGCTGGTTCCGCCCCTACGACGCCTCACCCCGTGTCGTCCTGGTCAGCGACACGGACGGGCTCACCCTCTCCCATCGCGCAGGCCCCGCGCCGTGGTCGCTGGCCGGCCCCAAGCTCGGCAGCGACTGGTCGATCGTCTTCGACGACCAGGTGCCGGCCGAGATCGCCCAGGCGCTGCTCGACGACGCCGCCACCGGAGTTCGCCGAACACCGGAGCTGTTCGCGGGCACCGGCCGGCTCCTCGGCAACGACGCCCGTACCGTACTGCTGGCAGCGGGCTGGTCCGGGCACCAGCGCGACGGCTACGAGCTGATCGCCGCCCCCGACCGTCGCGCCGCCCTCGCTTTCCCGGTCCAGGCGCCCGACTCGGAAGTGATGCTCACCGGCGCCGCCGAGCTCGGCTCCTGGACCGTGCGCTTCAGCCCGCACTCGCCCGAGCGCCTGCTCACCTCCGCCGCGAGCGCGCTGCTGCGCCCGGCTCTCCGCCGGGAGGCTCATCTCCCTTTCCGCCACCGCCACTTGCTGGCCGTGGAATCGCTCAGCGCGCAGTCGCCGAGCTCCGCACGATCGGGTGCCGCCCGCACCCGCAGCACGTCGGCTCTGGTCTTCGCCCCGAACCGGTCTCCCCGTCCGGGAGCCGACGCCTGGCCACCCACCTCATCGCCGCGGGCGCCACAGCGACGCCCGGTCTGATCCAATCGCCCTCTTCCAGGAGAACCCTCTGCCCTCCGACACCGACTCCGACCAGCTGCTGGTCGCGGTCCGTCCTCTGGAGCTGGCTGGCGCCGGCACGGCGCCGTTCGATCTCGGCGACCACCTCGTCGCCGAGTACAGCTGGGAGCCCCATGCCGACAGTGGCGAGGAGCCGCTCCTGGTCAGCGCGTGTGGGCGGATGACGCTGGAGCGCGCCGACTTCCTGATCGGCAACAGCCCACGCGACGACAACTGGCTGCTGACCGCCCGTGAGGGCGGGGACGGCCAGGAGCTGTGGTGGGCGTGCTTCAGCCCCCTCACACCGTACGAACTCACCTACGGTCTAGTCCTGGAGGCCGCGGAGCGACTCGCCACCGATCCGGACAGCGTCCTGACCAGTCGCAGGGCGGCGGACGGCGCGGCCCGGATCCTGTCCGGCGCCGGGTGGACGGTCTCCCACAGCCCCATGCGTACCACGATGACCTCGCCTGCCGGCAGCACCCGCGTTCTCCACGACCCAGTGCAGCCGGAGCGCTCGCTCACCTTCTCGATGAACAACACGAGTTCCGAGCTCTGCTGGGCGATCACAATGTCGCCGTGGGCCCCCGAGGTGCTCCTGAGGTCGACGGCGACCGCCGTGGCCAGGAACTCCGCGCTGCGTCGCCGCAACGAGATCCCCGCCCACCACACCCATCGGGTCGCGCTCGAACCGGCCCGTCTCGCCACGCTCGCCCGGTGGCGCCCACCGCTGGCGACCCCGACCACCATGGAGATCCACCTGCCCTCCACCCCCACGCCCGCCATCTCCGACGCCGACACCCAGCCCGTGTCCGCGCCGGAACTGGTCGCCGTGACTCCCCGCCACTTCGCCGGTCCCGGCCGCGGCGGCGCCGAGCAGCTCCAGGCGCAACTCGTCTCCCGAGGCTGGATCCTCGGTGTGAGCACAATGGCCAGCCCGTGCGGCCGGTTGGGCCTCGCCTGGCCCAGCGATTCCGGCGCGAAGATGTGGAGCGACGAACGGCGGTCCGCCGCCTGGCGGATCTGGGGAGCCCAACACCGCGGTGCGAGCGTCGCCTGGAGCATCACCAGCGGCGACCTTGCCCCGCCGGAGCTGATCGCCGGCGTCGTCGACGAGGCCACCGCCATGCTGGAGGAGGCAGGACCCGACGCCCGCCAACCGTTCCAGGCCGGAGTCCTGGCCCTCGGCTTCCTGCCACTGGCCGAGGCCGGCTGGCGCAGCGCCGTCGAGCCCAGGGGGGCGGTCACCTTCCACTCTCCCGACGGATGGGTAAACGCGCACTGCGACGTCCCCCACGCCCTCCACGAGCTGCGTGGCAAGCCCGCCGCTCGGATCACGTGTCACCGGGTCCTCGGGCACTGGATGGCGGAGGTCAGCTCAGGCACCCCATCCCGCCTCGCAGCCGCGCTCTGCCGCGACCTCGCCTCCCCGGAACCGCTGCTGCGCAGCGCCGCCGGCCTGAACCTCGACGCGACCGACCGGAAGGTCGCCATCGTCACCCCGGTGAGCGCCGAGGTCCTCACCGCCCGCACCGAGCGGCGCACCGCAGCGCTCGCCCACGGCACCCAGCCGCCCCGCCCAGCCGAACCCGGCCAGGCCGTCGCCGCCGGGTCCTCCAGCCCGAGTACCACCACCGCCGGCCAGCGGCGCTGACCCGATCCTCGAGAGGAGAGCATGACCGACCCTCCGCACCCCGCGCTCCTGGACAGCCGCCGCCTGCTGAACGCCACGTACGACGGACTGGGCAGCGCCCCGGTCACCGACCTGCTGGTCGCCGCGAGCCGGACGCTCGAGCCGTCCAGGGGCTGCCTCGCTCTCGCTGACGCCGCCTTCCGCCTCGCCCAGCAGGTGTACCCGCGTCCACAGAACCCGCTAGACCCCGCCGTGCTGACCGCCCTGGCCAACCTGGACGGCCTCGGCGGGGTGCGCCGGCTGTCCAGCTTCTGGCGGGCCATCAGCACCACCGCCGGGCCCGCCGAGGCGGTGATCGACCTACCGGCGCTTCCCGCCCCGGCACCCGGTCCGCAACCGCAGGCGGTCTCCTGGCTGCACAACGGGCACCTCTTCTCCCGTCTGGGGGCCGCGTCGTACACGGCTCTGGAAATCGCGCTCATGGACGCCGTCGACAACCAGACCACCTTGCCCCAGGCCCTCACCGGCCTCGGGTCGGCGGTCTGCGGCATCGTCCCCGGGGGCCCGCACCTGCCGGCGGCCTGGTCCGCCACGATCGAGGCGACCGCCCGCCACGCCGTCGCTTCCGTGTACGGGCTGCCCCGGGAGGCCGGGCTGCTGGACGACCGCGTCCCCGAGACCCTGGCCGACGCCGCCCGCGCGCCCCAGCGGATCCAGGCCGAACTGCTGGAGGACGCAGCCGCCGCCTTCCGCTACGAGAGCGACGAGCTGTTCACCACCCCCTCGGAGCGCCGCCGCGCGGACGCGGCACGCACGCGCACCTCGGCCGGGCGCCCCCGGACAACCTCGCGCCCGGCGGCAACGACGCCTTCCGTTCCTCGGCAACGCCGGGCTCACTGAACGTAGACGTCCCCCGTCCCCCAAGCCCCCACAGCGGTGAGACCCCAGGCCCCGCACCACCGAGTCCCGCACCCCGGAGAACGGCTGGCACCGGCCGCCCAAGCCCCCCAATCCCCGAACCGACCATCACGGAGAAATCCTGACCTCGCATCCTCTCGACTCCGTCGCCAACGTCAAGGCCAGCGCTGCGACACTGTCGGCGGCCCGCACCCTCATCGTCCAGGGGCCCTCGCCCGTCCACGAGGCGGCGGCGCCAGCAGAGCGCACAGCCCAGCCGTTCGTGCCGATCCGGCACACCACCACCGGCGAGATCACCACCACCCGCTACAACGCCGCCGCCCGGCGGGTCCTGCTCCGGGTCGGCTTCGAGGAGACGCCTGGCTGCTCCTGCCCGGCGACGGAAGCCAGCACGGACCGGACGCACGGGCCGGCTCGGCAGCCAGCGAGCTGCTCACCGCCAGCCACCCCGTGCGCCTGGACCGAGCACTCGGCCAGCCGGTGAGCGCCGGCGGTACGCCCCTGCCGGGCACGCCCGCACCAACTCCGCCCGCACGCCAACCCGTTGGAGGATCCTCGCTTTGACCACACCCGCACAACCCGCCACGCCGCCACGCACCAAGGGCGGCGAACTACGGGCCAAGGTCGCCAGGTTGCTGGTCGACCGGCCGATGGACAAGCTCACCGCCCAAGACATGGCCAAGCAGCTGGGCCACTCCCACGGTGCCGTCCGCAACGCCGCCCTGACTCTGGCGAAGCGCGGCGAGGCCGACCAGCTCGGCGCCGGAACGCTGACGTTCCGCGCGAACGGGAAGACCGCCGCAGCCGCCCAGGCCGCGGTGATCAGTCCACCGGGAACCCACTCTCCCCGCGCCCAGGCGGCCATGGCCCGCACGACCGCTCCCGCAGCGACTACGCCCAAGCAGAGCGGCCCGATCCGCCGCGCGGGCGGCCAGCTCTACCACCCCCGAGAGCTGGCCGACCTGCCCGACGTCGAGGCGCTGAACCGCTTGCGCGACGCCGACGTGCCGGTGCTGCTCTACGGTCCCCCTGGCACCGGCAAGACCTCCCTGGTGGAGGCCGCCTTCCCGGACCTGATCACCGTCGCGGGAGACGGCGACACCACGGTCGGCGACCTGATCGGCGATTACACGCTGGACGACAGTGGGGGCTACGTCTGGCAGTACGGTCCGCTGGTCACCGCGATGACCGAGGGTCGCGCCTTGCTGATCGACGACGCGACCCTGATCTCGCCCAAGGTCTTGGCGTCGATGTATCCGGCGATGGACGGACGCCGCCAGATCCAGGTCAAGGCGCACAAGGGAGAGACCGTCCAGGCCAAGCAGGGCTTTTTCGTGGTCGCGGGCCATAATCCGGGCGTGCACGGCGCCGTTCTGACGGAGGCGCTGGCGAGCCGGTTCAGCGTGCAGATCCAGGTCGGCACGGACTACGACTTGGCCTTGGCTCTGAAGATCGATGCCCGGGTGGTCCGGGTCGCCCGACACCTCGCCCGCCAGGTCGAGCTCGGCGAACTGGGCTGGGCGCCCCAGTTGCGGGAGCTGCTCAGCTACCAGCGGACCGAGGCGGTCCTCGGCACCAAGGCCGCGCTCGGGAACCTCGTCGGGATCGCTCCTCTGGAGGACCGCGACGCCGTCGCCGCTGCCGTCAGCAAGATTGCCGGCGTCCAGCAGGTCGCGCCGCTCACCCTGGGCCGGCAGCTCTCCGCTTCGGCCGCCCAGCAGCCGCCAGGCAGCACCAGCTCCGCCCAACGGGGCCGCTCGCGATGAGCGCCCACCACCACATCCAGTCCTCCGTCACCACGCCCGAGGACGACGCCGACCTCGCGCGCTGGGACGACGACGGCGCCCCACCCGCACAGCCACCTTCTTCCCCGGCCACGTGGCTGCGCGTGGGAGCCGAACTCGGCGATCGGCTGGTCGCCCTGTCCGGCCGCCAGGACCTGCTCGTCACCTGCCGCCCCGGCACCCGCTCCGGGGCACCCGCCGCCTACTTCCCCCACCTGGCGGAGATCGAGTTCGACGCCACGCTGTTCGCCCCCCTTCAACCCCACGAGGTCCGTCCGCGGATCGTGGGCGACGAAGAGCACTATCCCGCCGCCTGGGGAGTGTTCGTCCACGAGGCCGCCCATGCGGCCCACTCCGTATGGGAGCCGCCCGCCGACGCGGAAGCCCGCGTCGTCAAGGCCGCGTTCCTGCTGGAGGAGAGCCGTGCCGAAGGCGCACACCTGACCAGGCGGCCCACCGACCGCAGGTACTTGCGTACCAGTGCCCGGACCCTGGTCATGCCCGACATCGCCAACCCCGACTTCCAGGGCGCCGAGCAGGCCGCCGGCGTGGCAGCCCTGATACTCGGCCGCCGGGACGCCGGCATCCTGGACGCCGGCGAGACCAAGGCCGTCGCCGATCTGTGCGAACGGGTCCTGGGTGCCGACCTGTTGGCCACCCTCACCGGCATCTGGACCGCAGCCCACCGGTGCGCCGACCACGACGCCACCACCATGCTCGCGCACGCCCAGGACTGGTGCGACGCCCTGGACACCGCTGCCCCCGCCCAGCCCGTGCCGGAGGACCTCACCGATCTACTGTCCGCCGCCGTGACGGTCGTCGCGGACAACATGGCCGCCAACGACGCCGCCGACCTCGCGGCACAAGCCGCCGCGGACAACGCCCTGGCCTCACGGTCCAGGGCACAGACCCAGAACCGCGCCCAGCAGGCCGGCCAGCGACGCAAGGCCGCCGCCACCGCCAAGTCGGTCTTCAACCCCCGCGGCACCACCGTCAATCCCGACGGCACACCGGCGCCCTCCGGCAACCCCGTCA
Source organism: Kitasatospora sp. NPDC086801 (assembly GCF_044745805.1). Classification (NCBI taxonomy): domain Bacteria; kingdom Bacillati; phylum Actinomycetota; class Actinomycetes; order Kitasatosporales; family Streptomycetaceae; genus Kitasatospora; species Kitasatospora sp. NPDC086801. The sequence continues at coordinate 145,116 of NZ_JBIVAX010000011.1, read as the reverse complement.
CCGGTACCCGCAAGCCGACCGCCGCCGAGCAGAGCGCCGCCGCGCGCCTGAGCCGCGCCCTGCGCGCCGCCGCCTACCGCGAACGGACCGAGGAGCGGACGACCAGCCCCACCCCGCCCGGCCGCCTCAACATGGGCCGGGCCCTCGCCCGCGACGCCCAGCGCGCCGCCGGCTCGATACCCACTGCGCAGCCTTTCACCCACACGCGCCGCCGCAACTCGCCCACCCCACCGCTGCGCGTGGGCATCGCCGTCGATGTCTCCGGCTCCATGCGTGCCGCCTGCGGGCCCGTCGCGTCCGCTACCTGGATCGTGGCCCGCGCAGCGGCCCTGACCGACCCCGACTCCCGCACCGCCACCATCGCCTACGACATGCATCTGACCGCACTGACCCGACCCACCCACCGGGCGCCAGACCGCGTGACGACTTTCGATGCCCGCGGCGCCAGCCACAACCTGGGCGACGCCATCGACGCACTCGACCACGGTCTCGACCTCAGCCGCCCCGGCGCCGGCCGCCTCCTCGTGATCGTCACCGACGCCCAATACCGTGACAACGAAACCGCTCAGGCCGTCACCCGCATCAAGCGCCTCAGCGCCGCCGGCTGCGCCGTACTCCAGCTCACCCTCAACAAGGAATCCCTCCACCTGCCGGGGACCACCCTGCTTCACCTGCCTCGGCCCTCCAGCGCCCCCGCGGCCATCGCCAAGGCCGCCACCGATGCCATCCGCAAAACACGCTGAGCTGAGATGCCGCCACACGACCACGTCGATCAGACGCAGAAGCCCCTGTCCGCCGGATTCATCGAGACGGGACAGCTCTGCTCTCAGGTCCAGCCTTCACAGGCTGGACCTTCGTCGTGTTCGCCTGGAGCAGACAGCGAACCCCCTTACGGGCTATGCGAATCGGGGCAGTCCAAGTCAACATGGACGACCGCCGCAGCCCCCCGCTTCGAGGAGGATTCCCCTGCCTGTCGTGATCTCCGCCCCCGTCGTCCGAGGTCCCCGTCCTGGTGACGACATTCCCCACCGGCAGTGGCCCATTGGCGAGGGAAACGCCAACGCTGTCAGCGCGTTCCTCTACGAGCACGGTTGGGCCTGGGTCATTGACGCCGAGGGCGGGCTGCACGCCGCGTCGCCGTGCACCCGGGTCTACCTGGGCTACCAGCCGGACACCCCGAACGCGGACACCTGGACCATCGCCGTGGACGGTACCGCCCGGCAGCCCGGGTGGCGAGCGCGCTTCGACCGGCACACCCCCGCCGAGCTCGTGCTCGACCTGCTGACCGCGATGGTCAACCGGTCTACGCCTCTCCCGTTGGCCGCCACCGCCTCCGCCGCCTGAGAGGGTTCCTGCCGCCGCCGGTACGCCATCGCGGCCTGATGCCTTACTCCGGCCGCCGGTTGACGCCGCCTGGCCCGGCCAGCGCCCCCGTTGTTCCTTCGAAAGGACTCCCCATCACCTTCCGTCTCGATTCCCTCGCCTTCGTCAGGATCCTGGTCGCCGCCCCCGCCTTCGATCTCGTCTACGACGCCGCCTGGAGGCACCACACCCCGCTCGGGGGCACGGTGCTGATGGTTGGTCAGTTAACTGCGGCGTGGACGCTGATGTCGCACGCCCCGGTCCCGGCCGAGCCCTGCCGTCTCGACCGCGTGCCTTGCCCGCGCAGCCCGCAGGACTGATCTGCCCGTGCTCACACGCCGCCGCGACTCGGCCCGGCGGCCAGCCACCGACGCCGTTCCCGCGTCGGAGAACGCGACCACGGAGGCCCGTTGGACCCTGAAACCCTCGATCTGCACGGCAGCCGGGTCGGCATCGCCCGCGCCTTCGGCACCGCCTACGGCCCAAGGAATAGCGCTGGCGAGCGCACCCGCTACCACGTCCTGGCCTACCTCGCCCCCAGCGACCTCTACCTGGTGGCCGTCGGCGGCATCGACGCCGGCCACCGCTCCGCACGCCTCCACCCGCGCGAAGGACGCTGCGGCTGGACCGCCCCAGAACTGCTCACCGAACTCGTCGTCGCGCACCCGGTGCGCGACCCGCGCGCAGGCCGCGCCTTCTGCCACCACCACGTCCTCCCGGCGGCACCCGAACTCCCATGCCGGGTATGCCTGCTCCGCCCGCCGCGCACCGACTGCCGCTTCTTCGACCGCTCACGCTACGCTCCGCTGCCCCAGGAGGCTTTGTGACCATCACCTCGAGGATCTCCCGCCGCGGACTGCGCCGTGCGGCGATCTGCTTGATCTCCCTCACCGTCCTCACGGGCGCCGAGGCCGTGGCGGGCGCCGTATGGCACAGCCCGGCGGTGATCGCGATCACGCTCACCGAATGCGCGCTGTCCGTCTTCGCGCTGTACCTGGTGTCCCGGCTGCTCGACGACAACGCCGACCGCGCGGTACTGGGCCAGCTGGAGGAGGGAGCTGCGACCTGCGAGGAGCTGGCCGCCCACCTCAGCCTGCGGCAGGCCGTCGTACGGCTGAGCCTCACCCGGCTGCTCGGCTCCGGCCAGGCGTGCGAGAGCGCCCCGGGCATTTTCGGTCTGCTCGGTCGCTGAACCGCGGTGCCCTCCGGGGAATGCGAACGAGGCGGTGCCGCGAATCCTCGCGACACCGCCTCGTTCGTGGTGCAGATGTCGGAACTCAACACCGGGTGCGGAACACCCAGTCAGGGCCAAATCGGTGTTGAAGTCGGCTATGCGCCGTCGTTGTCCGGCCACGTGCGAGCTTCCACCCGGCGCGCCCGGCGCCGGCGCAGTCGTGCGGCCTGCCGACCGAACTCTCCGGTGTAGTAGAAGCAGGTGCACCCGCGCCCGGCATACCGGCACTTACGCCGGTACCCGGGCACTTCGCGTCCCAGCATCGACGTCATCGGGGCCCTCCCGTCATTTCACATCCAGCAAGTACAGCACCGAAGTTGTGCACTGCTGGCACGGCCCCGCGAGGCTCGGTCGCACCAGGTATCCCGTCCGGTCCGGGACTCGCCTGGCCTGGGCCAGCGCGGTTGCCGCGGCTCGTGCGGCGACTCATACCGGCGGAGGGTGCTTATTCCTGACGTGTCGTATTCCCCACGCTTCGCTCCCCTGGCGCGCATTGCGAAAGGGATCAGCCCGACCGCCGGCTCGGTTGGCCCGAACTGCCCCACATCCGTCTGGGTGGCGGGGTGTGGCGCCCATTCGGCCTGGTTCAGGCGTGGGTGACTTCGGCTTGGTAGTGGGCCGGGTTGCTGCCGGCGTTGTGGGGGGCTTCGATGCTGATGGTCACCGGGCCCGGGGTGGGGCCCGCGGTGAGTGCGGGGGCGGTGGCGACGCCCTGGCCGTCGGTGACCGCTTCCACGCTGGTGGCGTTGCCGGGGAAGTGCGAGCCGGTGCTGCCGGAGACGCTGAACAGGACGGGCACGCCCGCGAGGGGGGAGCCGTCGGCGGCGTCGGTGGCGGTCACCTTGAGCCGCTTCTTGAAAGAGGAGCCCGCCGCCGCCTTCTGGTGGTTGCAGGACCCCACTCCCGAGAGGTTCGCACGCGCCTTCGGCGCGCTGGGAACCGGAACCGGCGTCGGCGCGGGAGCATGAAGTGTCACCTTCCACACGAGGTACCCATCGGTCAATAGGAGGTTGCCCTGCGCGTCCACCGCTAGCCCCGCCGAATACTTGAGTTGTGCCTGCGTTGCGGGTCCGTCGTCGCCCCCGTACCCGTGTGTTCCCGTACCGGCGATGGTGGTGATGCTCCCGGTACTCGCCGACACCCTGCGCACCCGGCTGTTGTCCGTGTCGGCAATGTAGAGGTTGCCCTGCGCGTCCACCGCCACCCCTCGCGGCCCGGCGAGATGCCGTCGCCCACGTCCCACCTACACCGTAAGGAAGATGTCCTAGCCTCGGCCGGGCGCCCATCGCCTGGGCCCCTCTGCTGCCCGTCTCCGACCCGAACCTGCGGGCGGCGACGGGCAGCAGAGGGACACTCCGGCGAGGTAACGGTGCAGCGTTCGTCAGTCTCCGCTTCCTCGAAGTCGCGGATCGTGTCGATGACGGTGTCCGGTCCGTGTGCCCGGGACAGCACGGCAATTTGAGGCCGGGTGAGGAGGCCGTAGGAGCCGACGGCCGCGCTGACGCTGTCGGTGGCCAGTAGCAGGTCGGTCAGGTCGTCGGCCGACCACGCGGTGGTGAAGACGTGCTGGCCGGCCTCCGGGTCGGCTGAGGCGATCCAGTACCCGCCGGGGCGGTTGACCTGGGTGTCCTGGAAGTTCCGCGGATCGCGCAGGAGTTCGCGGTGCCGATCGCCGGAACCGTGGCCGGACCGGAGCCTCTCCTGGTAGAGGACGCTCTGCGGCTGGGCCTCGACGAGGTGGGCGAGCCGGTCGTCACGCCGTTGGAGGACGGCTCCGTCGCGGTGCAGAGCGGTGACTGGGCTGTCGCCCAGGACGGCGATGTCGACCTTGTCGCCGAGATGGCGCGCGCACAGGAGGTTCTCCTCGTCGGGCGGTCGGCGTTGTTCTGCACGCGCGAGATGCCCGTGGTCGACGGCTGTGATCTTCTTCGGCGCTGCCTTCGCTCACGGTTGGTGGCGCTGGTGCGTGAGGAGGCGGGCCGCTGACCGACGGTGGCGGGAAGGTGCCGCCGGATGGCCCATGTCCACTGCGGGCGGGGGGAGTTGTCCCGGTTGTCCGGAGTCGGGGGAAACGTTCCCGGGGTGGCCTTTGCAGCGCCCGCCACAATGGGTTTACTGGCCAGTACGGGGAGTAGCGTTTCGTGTTGGCTCCCCGATTCCTCGCGGGGCTGCCCTGGCCGGCGGCCGTAACCCGCCGACCGGGGCTGGACGTCGATCACACGTAGGTTGAGTATGCCCAAGCCCGACCGTCGCCCGGGAGTGCGCCCGAAGGCGCCCTCCACGGCGGTGAACGTTATCAGTCCCACCCCGCCGCCCGTGGGACCGCAGCACCCCTGTGGGCGGGTCATCGAGGTGTTCGGGGCGCGCGTGCCCGTGGCCGCACTCCTCAACGCGCTGGCCCTGCTGGGGGCCCTTCTCGTGCTGGACGGCGCCGAGCGGTACGTCGCCGTGCTCGCCCTCGGCACGCTCTCGCGCGACAACGCGGTCACCTGGTGGCGGCTGACGCTGCGTTGACGTCCGCTGGTGCGGGGATCGGCCAGCGGCCGTTCCCCGCACCCCGCGCACCCCCCACGCCCGGCTCGCACGCCGGATTTCAACGGCCATCCCAGGACCTGAATATGCCAGAGGCATCACTCCCTGGGCCCGGCACCGCCCCGGGCCCAGCCCGCCGCGCCCGCCGAACCGGACCCGACGCCGGATTCCTGGCGTTCGTGGCCCTCGTGTACGACCGCTACCTCGACTACGCCACGGCCCGGCTGAGGGACGGCGCGAGCGGCGCGGCCGCCGTCGAGGAGGCACTGGCCCACACCCACGCACGCTGGGCGGCGCTGCTGGCCGGTCCCTCGCCCGTCGGCGACGCCTGGTGCGTGCTGCGCGCCGCAGTGACCGCACACCGCCCACGCCCCGACGCCACCGCGCCGCGGCAGGGGCCGGTCGACGTGCTGCACCGCCACCTGCCGGACCCCCTGGCCGATGCCGCCCTCCTCCACCACGGGCTGGGCCTGTCGGCCTCCGACGCGGCCCGCCTGATGGGCACGGACCCCGGCGCGGTGAGGGCGGGGCTTCGCAGCGCCGACCGGCTGATCGCCGCCGGGGCGCCCTCCCACATGGAAGGGAGGCCGCCCAGGACCTGAGCGACATCGCCGCCACCCGCCCGCCACACGTTGTGCGCGGGCGGGTGACGGCGCACAGAACTGTCCAGCGCCACGCTGCGCGCCACCCCCTTTGGGTGACGCACCATCAGACCCGTGGCGCTTTCAGTCATGCGATCTTTACAATGGGCGCTCAACAGCCGTGCGGCCTGCGATGGTTGCCAGGAGCGAGGGGCGTTGTGGGGTCCAAACGTGAGATCGACGTCACCGTGCCCAGCTCGGCACGCATCTACGACGTACTGGCGGGCGGGAGCCTGAATTTCGACGCCGACCGCGCCGCCGCCGAGTGCCTGCGCGAGCGGGTACCGGACGCAGACGCACTCGCACTCGCCAACCGCTCGTTCCTGCACCGCGCGGTGCGAGCTCTGGCCGCCGAGTACGGCATCCGCCAGTTCCTCGACTGCGGCTCAGGTCAGCCGATGACGCTCAACGTCCACCAGATCGTCCAGGCCGTCGACCCGAGGTCGCGCGTCGTCTATGTCGACAACGACCCCATCGCGATCGCCTACGGCCGCGAATCTCTGGACGAGAACGACCGAACCGCCATGCTCAACGCGGACATGACGGACACCGAAGGCGTCTTCGAGCACCCGGCTGTCAAGGAACTGCTGCGCCCGGACGAGCCGACCGCCGTCCTGTTCGTCGCCTCGTTGGAGTGCCTGCCGGACTCCGCCCGGCCACGCAGCGTCGTACGACGCATCGTCGAACGGCTGCCCCCGGGCAGCTTCGTGGCCATCAGCCATGTCGTCAGCGACGACCCGCAGCTCCGCGGCGACGTCACCAGGATCATGGCCGAGCAGACCGGCGAACTCTGGGGCCGGGTACGGGAGCGCTGGGAGGTCGACACCTACTTCGACGGCCTGGCCCTCGAAGAGCCCGGGCTGGTTGACGTCGCCGACTGGCGCCCCGACTCGGCCCTTCAGCGGGCCCTGCGCTCCAGCCAGTGGCAGCAGTACGGGGGCCTCGCCCGCATCCCGTACCCCCGGCCGGCCGACTAGCGCCCCTCGAACCGCTTCAACGCCCGCGCCAGGATGTCCATGCTGCGCCGCCGGTGGGCCGCGCCCTGGCTGATCTTCAGCCCCAACTGAACGTAGGACTCCATGTCCGCGCTGGCATTCTTGCCTTTGCGCACCTTCTTGCGCGCGCTGGGCTCCCCGGTGTCGGCCGGGTGGTAGGTGGACGAGCTCAGGCCTTCGATGTAGACCATCTCGGGCGGTCCCTCGGGCTGGAACATCAGGTGGGTGAGGCCGCTGACGGGCGTCGCGATGGTCTGGTCGAGCGGCACGACGCGCACCTTCACGTTCGGCATGTCCGCCACGTGCAGCAAGTGACGCACCTGCGCCGCCATGACGGTGGAGCTGCCGATCGTCAGCTGCAGCGCGAGCTCATTGATCACGAGGACCGTCCGCGCGGGCGGCGAAGCGAAGAAGCGCCGCTGCCGCTCCATCCTGGCGCGGACCCTGTGCTTAGCGCGCTCCTCGTCGACGGCCAGGTGGTGGCCGGCGACGATGCCGCGAGCGTAGCCCGGCGTCTGCAGAAGCCCGGGAATGATCGTGGTCTGGAAGGTGCGCAGCTCCCGGGCGACCGGCTCCAGCCCCAGGTAGGTACTGCAGTGCGGGGCGACCGCGCCTTCCCACTCCGGGGTCTCGAACCATTCGAGTCGTCGGCCCCGCTCGACCAGGTCCAGCAGCTCCCGCAGTTCCCTGGCGTCGAGCCCGTAGACCTCGGAAAGGGCGGTGACGATCTCCTTGGAGACCGGCGTCTTGGCGGACTCGATGCGCGACAGCGTCGAGTACGACAACTTGGATTCCGGCAGCAGGATCTTGCCGTGCGCGGCCGCCCGCTCCTGGGACAGGCCCCGCCGGTCGCGGGCCCGGCGCAGGCGTTCTCCCAAGACCACCCGGTCCGCCGTGGGTGTGTCCTGCACCGGCGGCGCCGTCATGTCGGCACGAGGGTTCAGCGACAGGACGGCGGCGAGACTGTGGCCGCCAGAGCCTTCTGCGGGCTGGAGTGGATCCTCGCCTTGGGGCGTGCCGCTGCCGGCAGGGCGCTCACCGGCGGGCAATTCGGCGGATTCGGAAATGGACGACACGCGGACTCCGTAGGCGATTCGGGTGGCCTGACACCAATGGCCTACATACTCCCACATGCCGCGCCCGCGTGCCGTCACACGGAAGTACCCCGGTCAGAATATGAAGCTAATCTGACTTATCTGACCTTGGATTTTCCTTTAGGCGATCAAGTGGTCGAACTCGTTCCGCTTGGCGCCGTCGAGGAACGCCCGGATCTCACCGCGCGTGGCGATGAGGGTGGCACCCTCCGGGTCGCGGGAGTTGCGGATGGCCACGTCGCCGGTCGGCAGTCCGGCGAGTTCGACGCACTCGCCGCCGTCTCCGTAGCTGGCCTGGGCCTTGATCCAGGCGACATCCTCGATCAGCGCGGCCGACATTCCATTGGTGAAGTCCTGCATGTGACCTCCCGCATTCGACGTACTTGACCGGCAGCCTTCGGGTGTGATCGGGGATTGTCTCGGACATCCCTCGGGCGGCCTGGGGTGCTGCAATTGCAGCACCCCATGAGCCATGAATGCTAGCCATTTATTTTCGAACACCGCACCGGCCGAACGGGGGATTTGAATGGCGATTATCTTTTTAAATTCGCCCGCATGCTGCGAACTTTCCGGAAGGACGGCACGTGTTCGGACCGGGCTGGCCAGGCCAGCGCCGGCACCGGGGCCCACGGGTGCGCGCCCGCCCGACATAGCGGAGACCGTTCGGTACGGCCTGCGGTGACGAACCGCCCTTCTGCCTCCCGGTCGACCACAGCGGTCCACAGCAGGCGCCGACTGTTCTGCACGGGCCTCTCGCCCTCGCCGGCGTGGTGATGCAGTGCTTCACGGTGCTCGGCGTCGCCACCCGCTTGCCGGCCCTGACCCCTTGCTACCAGTGGCGCTCTTCCGGAGGGCTGCTGTCACGGGACTCGCGCCGGCGCCGGATCCCTGGGGCGGCCGTCTTCGCCTGTCGCGAACCGCGGCACTGCGCAGTACGGGGCCAGTGCGGACGCCCGGGGCGGGCGGCGCTCCTCCTTCCCCTGGATTGCTCGCCCCCGGGCCTCTCCCGCTGGGTGAACGGCAGAGGACCGCCGCGCCGGCCACCGGTTCCGCCTACCGCTGCTGCCCGAGGCGGCCGTACGTTCCCGGCAGCTACTGCCGCCGGGCTCAGGGACGCCACGGGGCCCGCTATGCGGTCGTCACCAGGAACACGTGCCGCTGATCGACGTGGTGCCGACGTAGCGCCCAGTGCCTGCCCCGAGTCGAAGCCGCCGACCTCGGTTCCCGGCACATCGCCGCGAAGATCCATCTCACCGACGCTGCGAAGGCCAAGCTGCCCCCGCAGTTGTTCAACACCGTCTCGCTGGCCTACGCCGCAGACTTCACCGGGCTGACCCTGGGCCCGCTGGAGCGCACCGACCCGACCTCGCCGCTGATCGCCGAGCAGGACGCCTCCTTCCGGCCGCGAGGCCACCGCCGACTACGCTCTGAGCATCTTCAACTCCCTCGCCGACGGGATGCTCCCCGACGGCGAACTGTTCACCGCCGGGCCCGAGAAGCTCAAGGCGCACGTGCTGGAGCGCGTCGCCGCCTGGCACCCGGCCCTGGTCGAGACCGTCCGGCCGTGGGACACCGCCACCGTGCAGGCCCTCAAGTGCCGCAGCTGTGTGCCCGTCGACGCCTGGGAGCCGTCGAACGTCACGGTCACGGGCGACGCGGTCCACGCCATGAGCCCCGCCCTGGGCATCGGCGCCAACACCGCACTGGTAGCGGACCTTGCGGTGGCGCTGCTGGTGTAGATGACCAACGTGGCGCGAACCTCTCCCGCTCCGGGCAAAACCGCTCCTACCGGAGCGTCACCCGTGGGACCATGCGGACCGTGACCGCCGCCTCGTTGGTGAACTCCGCGAACCGGCGAATAAGCCTCAACCGGGGCTTGATCGCCTGCTCCCAGTCCAGGAAGCGGGCCTTCTGCTGCAGCACCCAGCCGTCCAGCATCGACTCGAAGACCGCTGGCTCAGGGTCCAGATGCACGGCGCCACCAGCCAGCACCAGCTGGGCGGCACCCGGAAAATCAACCGCTCGACTCATGTTGCATCCAACGCAACATCGTTGCATCTGATTACGCACCCAAGGTGGAGCCCGCCCGAGGGGATCAGCCCGACGCTGATCCCCTCGGAAAACCACAGGTCAGAGCCCTTCGCGAGATGCGGCTTATGTTGCATCCACTGCAATACCGCTCATTAGTTGAGATAGATCCCCGCGAAGGCGCCGTCGTAGCCGGTCGAGGTCATGGCGACCTCGAAGTTGTCCCACACCTTCTCCGGATGGGAGAAGTACTGGTCGAAGTAGTCGACCGTCAGGTCCCGCTCCAGCCACTCATGCGAGCAGCGGCAGCGGACGAACACCTGCTCGCGAACGTTCAGGAGCATCCAGTCGCGGCGGGCCTTGCAGTGCTCGCAGGTGATCACGGTTCCGCGCGGGTTCAGCTCGTCGGCGTGCGGCACTGCCCGGATGACGGGCTTTCCGGGCTCGGGCTCCGGAACAACCATCGGGAAGTCGGGGATGTGGAGGTCAGCATCGGCGAGCGGCGGGAGGAACGTCGGCTCGTGGTCGTCACGACGTCTCGGCAGATCCGACAAGTACAGCCCTTTCATCAGAAGTGGCCGGTATAACAACCAAATGCCCGATTTTATTCCCGAAACCGGATTCCGTTATCCAGGTGTGACCATCCGGGATGTCGGACGGTTCATCATCGTCGCTGTTCCGGCGCCTGCTTGACGGACGTCGGGCCGGGACCGGGCTCGGCTTGGCCCGGCGGGCCACCGGCGACCCGCCGAAGGGAACGAGCCTGCGCAGCAGCGCTTCGGATCGCGCCCCCAGGTTCGGCAGTGCTTCGGAGTAGCGCAGTGAGGGCCGGCCCGTGGATGAGCCAGGTGTGCACGTCGTGCCACGCTTCGGCGTTGCGTTCTTCGAGCGCCTCCTTGTAGCCGTCGACCGTGGCGGTCCGGGCCAGGATGCCCTTCCATCGGTGGAGGATCTCGGCGGCGCTCACGAAGGCGGTCTGCAGCTCGCCCAGCTGCCAGCTGGCCCGGTCGGCGGCCGGCCCTGGCGGAAGAGCGGCCTGGGCGGCCCAGCCGTCCTGCAGGAGAGCGTCGGCGTGCGGCAGAGCATGTTCGAGAACGTGTTCGATATGGCGGAGGGCGTCGGCGTCACGCCGCACGACGCCGTCTCCGTAGAGCTGGTCGTCCAGTGGCCAGCCCTGCTCGTCGCTCAGGCCGTCGGAGATCGCATCCCAGTGGTCGACCGCCTGTTGGGCTCCCCGTAGGGCGTCCTCCAACACGGCGAGGCGGTCGTCGGCGAGGAGCTGGTCGTGGCGGGGCAGCAGGACGCGTTCGATCTCGGCTGCGGCGGCTGCCGGATCCCCCAGCCCAGGGAGTTCGAGCTTCTCGCCGCCTGCGTGGTTCGCGTAGGAGCTGGCGCCGGCCGGGGCGATCGACCGGATCGTGAAGGCGTGCGCGGTGGAGTGCGGGTTCTCGGTGACGAGTAGGCCGATCGGCCGGTTTGGGCTGGTGAGGACGGCGGCGACCCGGAAGTCGGCGAACTCGATCGTGGGGCCGATGGCGAGCAGGGCGATGATGTCGGCCGTGTCCGGGTCGAGGTCTTGGTGGTGCTCGACCGCCCAGGTGCCGGGCAAGTGTGTGGCGAGGGCGGTGGCGTAGGAGTGGAGGTCCACGGGTCCTGGTCCTGGGTTCTCTCGGTCCGGCCCGTCGGCGCGCGGGGTGTTGTCGGGCCGGGGTGGGCGGTTTATGGTCTCGGCGGGCCCGGTGTGAGCAGCGCACCGGGCCCGCCGGCGGCCGGGGTCAGCCGCTGGCCGGCCCGGGGTCGACGGCGATGTCGACCAGACCCTCGGCGTGGGCGAGGTGCTCGTGCACCTGGGCGGCGTCGGTACCGGTGACCACCAGGTGTCCCAGGCGGGCGGTGCCGGGATCGCCCTGCGGGGGCAGCAGGGTCTGCTGGCCGGGCCGCAGTTCCCACACGAGGCGTTCCAGCCAGTCGGGGGTGCCGAGTTCGGGGCGCGGGTGCGCGGTGCGGACGGTTCCGGAGGTGGCCGGATGGAGCAGGCGGATGCCGGCGGCGGCTGCCCGGGTGGGGGTGAGGTCGGGTTCACGACCCAGGGCGATGTCGACCGCGGCGGCGGCGAGGTCGATGCCGGTGGCAAGGCGGACCAGGTGGCCCACCAAGTCTCCGCCCAGGCGGGCGTTGACCTCGATCAGCTTGGGGCCGGTGGTGGTCAGGCGCATCTCGACGTGGGAGATGCCGCAGTTGACGCCGAGGGCATCCAGCGCCGCCTCGGCGATCGGCGCGACTTCGGCAAGGAGCGGGTCGCTGGCGGCGACGACGTGGCGGACCGCCTGGAAGTGCGGTCCGGTACCGAGTTCGGTACGGGTGACGGCGACGGCGGTGGTGATGCCGTGGGAGGTCACGCACTCCACCGCGATCTCGGGGCCGTCCAGGTACTCCTCGACGAGGATGCCGCTGCCCTCCTGGCGCTGGCCCTTCGCGCGGGCGCTGGCGTAAGTGAACGCGGCCGGCAGCTCGTCGAGGTGGTCGACCTTGACGACGCCGATGCCGCCGGTGTGGGAGGCCGGCTTGAGGACCACGGGCAGGCCGATGCGGCGGGCCGCAGTGGTGGCGGTCACCAGGGAGGTGACCCGGATCGACTGGGCGGACGGCACGCCTTCGGACGCCCAGACCGCCCGGGAGGCGGCCTTGTTGCGGCAGGCTGTCGCGGTCGCCGAGGACTGGCCGGGCACCGCGAGGTCGGTGGCGATGTGCGCGGCGGCAACGAGGGCGTGCTCGTCCCAGGTCACCACGCCCTTGATCTCGTGGCGCTCGGCGAGGCGGGCGACCGCCCACCGCAGCTCTTCGAGGTCGCCGAGGTCGGCGACCTCGTGGTCGCGCAGATGGGGCTGCTGCCAGGTCGGCTCGGCGTCGCTCACCAGGACCAGCGGGCTGTGCCTGGAGGCGGAGGCCAGGCAGTACGAGCTGAACGTCTGGTCGCCGGTGCCGAGGACCAGGAGCACCCCGTCGTCGCGGGCGTCGTCCGGAAGGGCGGCGGTCGTCGTCATGTGGTGCTGTTCTCCAAGTGGTGGAAGGGAGTTGGGGTTGGCTGGTCAGCCGGCCTGGGCCAGGAGTTCCTCGCCCGTCTTCGCGGCGGGTTCGGCGCCCGGGTGCTCGTAGGAGTGCCGGTGGCCGTGGAGGCCGACCAGGCAGAGGGCCGTGGCGACCGTGGTCGCCACGGCGGTGGCGAACAGCAATGCCCTCACGTTGGCCGCCGGAACGGCGAAGACCAGCAGGCCGGCCAGCGGCAGCGGGATCAGGACGAGCAGGACACAGGTGGCCAGCGTCGCGGAGAAGCGTCGGGCGGGGATCAGCCGGGCGCGGGCGGTGCGCAGGGCGACGGTGGCCGCGCCTTCGGCGGCCATCACGGTGGCCACCGCAGAGGTGTAGGTGGTCAGGGTCGGGGCGATGGCGGCGGCGCCGGCGGCGGTGCAGGCGACGACGCAGGAGGTCAGGATCACGCGGAACAGGCCGAAGCGGTCGATGGCGGGCTTCGCGGCCAGGGCGGCCAGCAGGGAGGTGCCGGCCGCGACGCTCCACACCAGGCCGGTGGCGGCGGTGCTGCGGTGCAGGTCCTGGGCGACGGTGATCGGGGTGGAGACCTGCAGGACACCGAGGACGAAGTTCGCCGCGGCGAGCGTGCCGATCAGCCAGGCGAGCGCGGGGGTGCGCACAAGGGTGTCGACTCCGCCCGCGAGCGCGTCGCGGGCTCGTTCGCGGTGGACCCTGGTGACCAGGCGCGGGCGGGCACGCTGGGTGTGCATGACCAGGGCCATGGTGATGGTGACGGTAGACAGGACCGCGACGGTGGTCAGCAGGAGGGCCGGCCCGGCGAAAAGGAGGACGCCGCCGAGCAGCGGACCGAGCAGTGCGGCGCTGCGGTCGATGGCGGTGTACCTGGACTGCACCCGGTGGATCTGGGTGCCGGCGCGTCGGCTCGCCTCGGCGCCGAGGGATTCGACCGCCAGGAAGCTGCCTTCGGCCAGCATGCCGGCAACGACGCCGAAGGCGAGCACGGCCACCACGCCCAGCCCGAGGCTCATCCCCACCAGGGTGAGCAGGGCGGCGACACCGCGCGCCAGGCTGGTCGCCAGGACGGCGGTCTGCGGGCTGTGGCGTTCGACCATCGCCCCGCCGAGCACGACGGTCGACAACCTGGGCATCCACTCCAGCAGGAAGGCCAGCCCGGTCCACATCACCGAGTGGGTGAGGGTGAGGACCAGCAGCGGTACGGCGTAGGTGATCACCGATCCCGCCACGGCGTCGGCGCCGCGCAGCACGTAGCAGCGCAGCAGCCAGTCCCGGTCGCTCTGCCGGGGACGGCGCGGGACACGGTGGGACGGCTCCATGACCGCGGGCTGCGTGATCGAGAGTGGCAAGAGGGCTCTCCGGCTTGGGCGTTGTGCGGGTCGGTGTAGCTGCTGCCCGCCCGTGCGGATCGGGCGGTAGCGGTGGAGACGGTCAGCGGCGGTGGACACCGGGCGGGGCTGCGGCGGCGGGGGCCGGTCCGGCTGGGGCTGCGCGCTGTTCGCCGACGGGCCCGGCGGACGGTGTGCTCGTGAGGGCGGCCTCGTGCCGCACCGCGGCGGTCGGGGCTCCGAGGACGACCGGTTTCCCGGCGGCGGGCAGACGGCCGGGAGAGCGAGTCGTGCGGGTGACGCCGTACCCCTCGGCGCGCAGTGCGTCCACAGCACGGGCCACGGCGGCCCGGCGCTGCGCCGACTCGGCGAGGGTGGCGGGCAGCCGGTACGAAGTGTGCTCCGTTGAAAAGTTCTTGACGAAGCCGGCCTGCCGGAGCAGCGCCTCCGCTCGCAGCAGCGTGGCCTCCGCCCTGCGCCAGCCCGGGTCGATGCGGTCCAGGAACCCGTACACCCCGGCCAGCAGTCCCACCACGCTGCCGCCGTTCGCGGCGTGCGGGCCGTGCGGTTCGCTGTCGTAGGCGACTTCGAACAGGTCCGGGTTGTCTGGGTGGTCACGGGTGACGAGCCAGCTGCGGGGCGGTCCGGGCCGGTAGTCGCCGCAGTCCTCCGGCGGGGAGATCGTGAGGTGGCTGCCGTCCGCCAGCAGGACGGCGATCACGTAGTCGCTCGCGCCGTAGTCGACGACGCACTCCAGGCCGTAGCTCTCCAGGGGGTCGATGATGCCGCGGTAGCACCGCGAGGGGTCGCCGGTCTCGTACGTCCGGGGTGTGAGCGGCCCCTTGACGTGGGCGTTCACCTCGTCGCCGGTCTCGGTGATCAGGACGGTGACCTGGTCGGTGTGCACGGCGGGTCCTCCTGCTGCGGTCGGGCACTGGCACGCCCGCCGACGAAGCATCGATCGCATCCGTCGGCGGGCGGATCACCAGAGTCCCGGCCAGCGGGCTCGCTGTAGCGAGCCGAACTTGTGCTATGCCCCGCCGCCACATCCGCTGTGGCCGCTTGCCGCCGCACGGCAAGCCCTCATTCCCACCTCCGCGTGAAGGGGGCCAGCACCGAAGTGCTGGCCCCCTTCACGCATTTCCGGTGCCGGGCGAATCCCGCTCGGCACCATCACAGAAGGAGAACTCGATGGACACCAGTCAGAACCTCCTGGCAGGGTTCGGCGCGGTCATGGTGGTGCTCGGCGTTGGCCATGTGCTGGCCGACCATGTGCTGGGCCAAACCGACCGGCAGGCGGCACGGAAGGCAGCCCCGAGCGACGAGGAGGTCGCCGCCGGCGTGAGTCCTCGCCGTGGCTGGGGGGCCTGCCTCTCGCACTGCCTGAGCTACCACCTGGTCCTCGTCGGCCTGTACGGTGCGATCAGGATCGCCGTGCCGCTCCCTGCGACCGCGCTCGGTTCGACAACGGCGCTGGCCTGGTCGTTCGCCACTCACGCGATCTTGGACCGCCGGTGGCCCGTACGCTGGATCCTCCGCCGGCTCGGTTCACCGCAGTTCGCGGACCTTCGCTCGGCTGGCCTCAATGGCCTGTACTTGGCCGATCAGGCCCTCCACCGGACGGCGTTGATCATCTCGGCAGTGCTGCTTGTACGGCTCTGAGCACTCGACCGCGGTTCCGTCTTGGCGCCGCCGACCAGGAACTGCGCTCGCCGACCGTGCCTTCGGTTGCCTGGAACAGCGAATGGAGGGTGTCGGCCCCTTCCTTGTCCCCTTTCACCTTCGGCAAGCATTGGTGCCGACCTGCCGGTCGGCGGATCTCAGGAGGTAGACCATGACGATCGAAAACGACAGCGTGGGCGAAGCCGACAGCTACGAGCTGCTGGCGGGCGGAGTCTGGGTGGACGGCGAGGTGGTCCCGGCCGTGATCCGGGTCCAACGGCCTGCCCCGCTCCCGCCCCAGCCTCCACTCCCCAATTTGGGCCGCTGCGCTGGGACGCGGGACTGCAGCGGCGGCGAGTGCTACTGCGCCGAGCCATTGCTCTCCGCCTTCATGTTCCCCGACGGAGACGGCCCGGACACCCTCAACTTCCCGGACGGGGACAGCCCGGACAGCTACGACGACTGGAGCAGCTTGGAAGAGGACTGGTAACGAGCCGCCGAGACTCCGGCCTCGACCGGCCAGCGGCGGGGTCCTCTCGTGCGGGTGCACGAGAGGACCCCGGAAGGTCAGCTCCGGCTGGGCCGGCCCCGGCGCTGCGGCACGGGCGCGGAGGCAGCAGGCCCTGCGGACTTGGGACGGGCGCCGGCCTTTCCGGGCTCAGCCGAGGGCGCGGCCGACAGCTTCGCGATCCGGCGAACGCGCCAGACCATGACGGCGGTGACGGACTCCGCAGTATCCAACTCGCGGCGGTCCCGGGCTTGCTCGAGGAGCGCGGCCGGGTCGTGGCCGGCCGCCTCCGCTTCGGCGAGGGTGGCCGCGAGCGCGTCCCAGTCGGTTCCGCCGTGCCTGGCGACCTGGGCCTCGGGCAGCTTGGCGCGGATGACCGCGTCCTGGCGTTCGCGGACAGGCGACGGCAGGGAACGGCCTTGTGCGGCCATGGCGGCCATCGGGCGGGCGGCCACCGTGGCGTACGCCGCCCGGAGCTGCTCGGCCGCGGCACTCGCAGCGGCAGCCTGCTGGGCATGCGAGCGAGCGGAGTGCCACCGGGCGGAGGCAATGGCCAGCAGGATCAGGGCCGACAGCAGCATGGCGACCGTGCCGCCGTCCTCACCGCGGTTCCCGGCATAGCCGCTGCTGAGCAGCTGGCGAGCCGCCGTGCGGACGGCCCGGTTGTCTGCCCGCTCGGCACGGACGTGGGAGCGGGATGCCCGCTCGAAGGACCGTGCTGCCGCTAGGAGTTGGGCCCTGGTGTCGGCCGGGGCGCGCACGGCAAGGACGTCGATGATCTCGATGGCGCCGACCAGCTGCGCCGCCGCGTCTTCGTCGGGCCCTTCCTCGATCCTGCGGGTGGCGTCGCCGACCGCGGCGGCGGCCTCTCGGCGGGCCCGGGCGGCCTTGGAGCCCGGCGCTCGCGCCGTACCGGCCCCCGGGTCGCCCACCTGGGCCTCGATCGCGACGTCGGCCCGGACACCGCCGCCCAGCCGCTTGCGGATGCGCGGAAGGGAGAGGTCCGGCGCCAACTTCGAACCGCTGAAAAAGATCGGCTCGCCTTGGGCGTTGCGGTCGTCCGGGTGGGCAACGGAGTACCCGAGCACGTCGCCGGACGGGCCGACCTTGCGCCGCACCAGCAGGCCGGCCGCTTCGAGGCGGCCGAGGAACTCGGCTACGTCGGCAGCGCCGGCGACGGCCTGGCGGACCCGGTCCCCGAGCTGCAGGCGCATGGGTTCCGGGCGGCCGAGGCGCTCCGCCTTGTGTCCTTCCGCGCTGGTGGGCCGCTTGGCTGCCGTCTTGTCTCCCGGGTTGAGCTGGCGCAGGCCGAGCTCCTTCTCGATCTCTCGGCATTCGTCCTGCGCACGCTGGGCGTCGTTGTGGAGGCGGGCACCGCGCAGGTCGCCGCGCACGATGGTGGCCATGATGTGGATGTGGCGGGGGTCGTGGCGTACCGCGATCCAGCGGCAGCCGTCCGGGTCGCCGGGTTCGGCGATGCCGGCAGCGGCGACGACGCGGCGGGCAACTTCGCCCCACTCCTCGTCGGAGAGCAGCCGCTCGTCCGGGTCCAGGCTCACCGGGCAGTGCCAGACGTGGTTCTTCAGGCGCCGTCGGCCGCGCTGGTTGACCCGCAGGTCAAGGACCTGCTCCAGTTGCTTGAGGGTGGCGTTCGGGTCGCGGCCCGGGTCCGGCGCGAAGCCATCCCAACTCGCCACCAGGTGGGGGTCGAAGTGCTCGTCGCGCCGGCCGGGGCCGTAGAGGTAGGCCAACAACCCGTAGGTCTTGTTGCCGCGGCTGACGTCAGGGACCAAGCGGGCCACCGTTGACCAGTTTCGCGGCGGTGTCGTCAACGACCACCACGGCCTTGCGGACGGCACCGAGGGTGAGCGCCAGCTCTGCTGGCTGAACGTAGCCGGCGGCATGGAACCCAAACGTCAACTGGTTCAGGTTGTTGCCGACGCGGGCGAGCTGCGCTCGGCTGATGACGAGTTCGTCGACCGCGCGATCGAGGCGGTCTTGCGGATCGGCGGCGGCGCTGTGACCGCGGGCGGCGCTGATGGCACTGGTCGCGATGAAGCGACCAACGGTCACAGCGCGGCTGGCGGCAGCGGCGGCGATCTCGGCTTCTTCGTCTTCATTGAGACGCACAGTCAGCTTGCGAGTGCGACTCTGGGGATTACGGTGGCGGCGGCGCGGTCGACGTACAAGGGGTGCGTCGCTGGTCGGTTCGGCGGCGGACGGCTCGGCGGCAGCGCTCGGCGTCTCGATCTTCTTCTCCTCATTCTCCTGCCGGCACCCCCTGGTGCCGGTGGCCGAGGACGAGTCGAGCGCCCCCGCTCGACTCGTCCTCGGTCCTCCCTCGCCCCCACCGGGGCGAGGGCAAGTGCCAAAGTCGGGCGTAAGCCCGGCTTTGGCGATAGCTTGCTGCGCCGTAGGGGCCAAGCCGCCAGCCACATAACTGCGGTCATGGGCAAGGCACTTGGCCTACTCAGGCGACCGCGCCCTCCAGTTCGAGCTTTGCGTCGAGGAGCACGCCGAGCCCGTAGTCCATGGCCTCGACCGGGCTTTCCAGGACGATCTTCGGGCCGCCGACGGTCCGGCGGACCAGCCAGCTGCCGTCGCTGGCGGCCTTAGCGGAGCGGACGAGCCGCTGCTCCAGGAGGAGCTGCATCAGGGCGTCCGGGGTGGCGGTCTTCGACTTGGTGCTGGTCATGAGCGCTTCCTTGGAAAGGAGTTGGGCGTGGGAGTGGGCCGCTGGGCGGCGAGATGCGGAGAGTGTGCGGTGTCGGTCGCGGGTTTCGGTGGAGGTTTCGCGTCGTCGATCATCAGCAGCAGCTTCCCCATGCGCTCGTTGCTGATCGAGTAGCCCTGTTCCCGGAGGCCGTCCGCGACGACGTCCCGGTTCACGCGGCCGGCTTTCGCGGCGGCCTGCCTGGCGACCGGCACAAGTGCCTCCAGCGGAAATCGCTTTCGTCCGGTGGGCGGCACCGGACCGGACGGACCCGCCGAGGGCACCGGACCGGACGGACCCGCCGAGGAGACCGGAG
>NZ_JBIVAX010000011.1:0-125540 GCF_044745805.1 Kitasatospora sp. NPDC086801 | reverse complement strand
GCCCGGACGGACCCGCCGAGGGCACCGGACCGGACGGACCCGCCGAGGGCACCGGACCGGACGGACCCGCCGAGGGCACCGGACCGGACGGACCCGCCGAGGGCACCGGACCGGACGGACCCGCTTGCTCTCCGCCGACCAGCCGTAGGCGTGGCTGCTCGGTGAGGGTCTGGTCGGCGTCGAGCTCCGGGCTGTCCGGCCGGCTACGGCGGAAGCGGGTTCGCCACCAGGAGCGGACGGTGTTCGGTGTGGCCGAGTCGCTCCGCTCCGTTCGAGCCGTGAGCGTCTCCTCCTCCGAGACCTCAGCGTCGTCCGGTTCGCTGTGCGCCGCAGTAGGGGTGGCATGGCGCGACATGACGATGTAGAGGTGGGTGGCGCCGCCGAGTACGAGCGGGGCGATGGTGCTGAGCGCGCCGACGGCCGTGTTGGTCAGGTGGAGCCCCTGGTCGGGCGGGATCTGCTGGTTGAGCCGGACAGCGTGGGTCCAGTTGGCCCAGACGCTGGTGGCCGTAGCGCTGCCGAACACCGACCAGGTGTAGGCGCGGGCGCGCCACGGCGCCTCCTTCAGGACGACCAACGCCCGTACGCCGTAGGCGATGAACCCATCGATTGCCAGCGGGAAGAGGTAGGAGAGCTCGGGGCGCACGTGCATGGCGACGGCCATCTGCTGCAACGCGTCGTAGCTCAGGGTGCCGCCGACCGCGCCCATCACGCCGATCGCGGCCTTGTCCCAGCCGGACATGCGATTCGGCGTACCGCCAAGCTCGTTCATGCCGCCACCGCCGCCGGCTCCGGGTTGAACTGGGCGGCGATGCGCTGCTCGCGGCGCAGCAGGAAAGGCTGCTTCTCCAGCTGCGCGCGGGCTTCGCGCAGTCGGGTGAGCGCCCTGGTGCGGCCGATGTCGAGTACGGGCGCCCAGATCCGCGGGTCGAGGCCGAGGATGGCGGCAACGACGCCGACGCTGTCGCGCTCGGCTCGGGAGAGGGAGACGGGGCGGCCGTGAAGTGCGGCAACGACGCGGTCCTCTTCCCATCGGCCGTTGGTGTTCAGCTTGTGCAGGGCGAGTCGCTCGTTCTGATCGAGGCCGGCGCGGATGCCGTGGCGGTCGTTGGTCTCCAGGGCCTCGGTGAGGCATTCGTCGCTGACGGGGCAGCCGCCGCACAGAGCCTTGGCGGCTTGGTGTTTCGCGGTCTCGCCGGCCGAGGGATAGAAGAGGTCCGGCTGGGGACTGCCGGCGCAGGCGGCCTGGCGTACCCAGGTGTAGTCGCGTCGGCGGCTGGTGATCGAGGTGATGGTGCTGGACACGGGGGTGGTTCTCCGGGTGGGTCCGCTGCCGAAGGCGCGGAAGTGCGGGGCGTCGGCGTCAGCGCGGCCAGGGTCGGGGTGGGTTGGTCGCGCTGGTGCCGGCCGTTCGGTGGCTAGCGGGGTCGCGGGCCGGAGAGACGGGAGACTGTCTCTCTGGCCAGTGTTCTGATCCGCCGGTCGACGGCCGGGCTCGTCCTCGAGTCGGCCGGTGCGCTCGGGCGGCTGGCCTGCAGCTGAGCGAGAGCACGCAGGTAGCCGGGCGAGGCGTCCTCGCGGGTCTTGATCTTGGGGGCTTGGGCGGCGCCTTCGCCGTACCCGGCAGACCGGCGGGGTCGTTCGGCGGGCTGGGTGCCGTACCCGCGCAGCACGCGAATGCTGCGCAGGATCGTTTCTCCGTGCGCCTGGTTGATCTTCGCGATGAGTACCGGGGCGAGGGCCCTCACGTGGGTCGCGTAGGCCGGGGAGTCGGCGCGGACCTCGAGCTGGCCGTTCTGGTGGTCGAAGCTGACGGCGGCGACGTGGGCGGCGAGGTCGCCGACGGCTGCCGGCCAGAGGTCGAGCAGTTCGCCGCCGGCCAGCGGCTCCTGCCAGGCGTGCTGGGTCACCAGGTCGGACAGGGCCGTTCCCAGCCCCACGGGGTCGAGTCCGCCCCGCCGGGGGCCGGCGGAGCGCCCGGCGGTCGGGGCTTTGGCCGCGCCGGCTGGGCGCTTGCTCGCGTCGGCGCGGGCCCGGCGCAGGGCGAGGCGGGCGAGGTCGATGCCGGTGTTCTCGTTGTGGCTCATCAGGCGATTCCTGCTCTCAGGTGGCTGCTGGTGGTGCGAAGGCGCAGGACGCGCTCGACGAGGTCGCGCCCGTAGATCTGCTCGGTCTGGTCCCGGCCGGCCAGGGCCAGGGCGGAGGTGACGAGTTCGGGTCTTCCGGTGAGGTACTGGCGCCACGCGGTGGTGCGGGCTTCGCGGTGCTCGTCGCTGGTCGGCTCCTCGTCGAGGGCCACCAGCGGCTCGCGACGGGTCGCTCTCGTCCAGGCGTCCCGGAACAGGCGCTGGACCGCGGTGCTGCGCGGGGCCTGCCAGGTGCCCTGCCATTCGGCGTGGCGCTCCTTGGCCGCCTGCGGGCTGTCGCGCCACCAGGCGACGATCGCGCTGCGCTTGGCCGAGGTGTCGTAGAGCAGCTCGGCTCCGACGAGGCGGGCGGTCAGGAAGCCGACCGGGCGGTGGACTCGGCGGGCGGGCGACCGCTGGGCCAGGACGGCGATGACCTCGTGGGCGGTCCACCCGGCGTCCGCGAGGTGGCGAACGGCCCAGGCGATCCGGGCCACCGGGCTGCCGCTGAGCCACGGAACCTGCCGGACGAGTTCGAGAGCCAGCTGGTGGCGCCGACCGACCGCGTTCAGCTTCCGGCGGGTCCGCTTTCCCGGTGGATCCTGCTGGTCTTTCCCGTTCCCGAGGTCGCCCTCAGAGGGATTGTTGGTAGGTGCTACAGGAGAAGACGTAACAGCACCTGCCCCCATTGGGGTGCAACGGGAGGACTTCGCAGAGGAGTTGATGCCGGCCTTCCTGGTGCCTCGACGCTTGGTGCGGCGCACGGTTCGCGCGGCCTTCTTGCCGAGCTGCGCGAGGGTAAGGCGGCTCTCGTAGGAGACGACACCGACGACAGTGCGGATGAACGTCTGGGACGTGGCGGTCCGCAGCCCGATGGTCTCGTCGAACTTCGCGGGGATGGTGCGGACGAACTCGCTTGCCCTGGCGGCGGCCTGGCGTATTCGGGTGCCCTTGACGGTATAGGTGAGCAGTCCGGACTCCCGGAGGATCGACAGGTGGTACTGCACGGTGCGCTCGGACACCTGGAGGATCCGGACGAGGTAGTCGACGCCCGGTCTGCAGGGGGTGAGCTGGGCGAGCAGCTCGGCGATGCGGATCGTGGTGCTGCCGAAGCGGGGGCCGTGGGTGCGGGCCGGGGTGTGGGCCTGGCTGTCGCGCACCCAGTGGACGGCTTGCAGCCAGGTGTAGGTGTCCGGCGCGATCCGGCCGGTGGTGGTGGATATCCACTGGGCGGGGTCGGGGACGAGCAGGGCGGAGTCGCCTGTCGCCGTCCCCGGGTTCTGCGCTTCGGGGGCGCAGGCGGGCAGGGGGGCACTGGGCACGGGAGTCCTGGTTTCGCTGGGCACGGCGGCCGGCACCCTGGGGGCTGTCGGGGTGCGGCAGCGGGTGCGGTGAACTCGGTGCGCGGCGGAAGGGCTTCGACGGCGCGTCACCGGTCGGGAGGGAGGGGCCGCGCTCGGGCGCGACAGCACGGCCTCGCCCCGTGGAGCGGGGCAGGGCTGGTCACCCGACGTCGCAGAGGTGGTGCCTCGTGGTCGCGGCTGTCGGGCCTTCGGGGTGTTGCCGGGTCAGGCCGCCATCGGGGTGGCGTCGGCTGCCACGGCGGTCAGGCATCCGGTGGTGAGGTCCAGCTCGTGGGCGTTCCGGGGGTCGAGGCCGGGGAAGTGCTGGACGATCCAGCGGGCTGCGGCCTGCCGGTAGGCGAGAGGCTGGGGCACGGCCTGGCCCTGGGCGTCGAATACGCCGGCGGTGCAGGGGTACCCGGCCGATCCGGTGTCCAGGCGCACGACGGCGGCGCCCGGGTCGAGGAGGCTGGCGAGGATCTCGACGAAGGAGGTCGAGGCGATGGCGATCTCGGTGCTGTCCGGTCGCGACGGCGACCCGGCGGTACCCGTGTAGGTGGGCATGGGAGACTCCTGGGCAGGTGGAGCAGATCGGCCGCGTGGTGGAACAGGCTGGCCGGCTGCTTCGGACGTGATCCGCGCCCTCGGCGGGTGGCTTCCAGGAGCTGGAATCTCCCGGACGCCCGCCGAGGACGGCCCGTGGACGCGGCCCGTGCAGCGATTTGCTGCCCGTTCCCCCTTCCGCCGTTCGCGTGACGCAGGGGCCGAACACACCCCCTGACCAGGCAATCGACAGTTAACTGTCCGTCGGGTGCGATCAACGTACACCAAAAAGTCGACCATGGGGATAGTTAACTGTCGATCGGGATGTGCATCCGAGCACCATCGGGCACTAAAGTGTCCGTGTGGGACGATCTGACACGGAGGAGCACCGATGACCGAGGCCGCGAGAGAGGGCGTGGCGCGGATCGCCGCGACCTTCAACTACCTACTGGAGAACCGCCACCCCCAGGGGCGAGGGCCGTACTCGATCCCGGAGGTCGCCGCCGGCACCCGCGTCAGCGAGAGCACCTTGAAGCAGATGAAGGCCGGGGTGAACGACAACCCCAAGATCAACACTCTGGTCGCGGTCGCGGGGTTCTTCGACGTGCCGCCGGACATCTGGGTGACCGACAAGCCGCTGGACGAGGTCCTGGTCGACCGCGACCTCCACAACGCCATGCGGGACGCCGGCATCGAGTCGATCGCCCTGCGCAGCAAGGACCTGAACCCGGACAACCGCAAGCTCGTCCTCGACATGATCACCGTGGCGCGCAGGTCCCAGGGGCTGGCCGAGGAGCCCGGGGCATCCTGAGCCCGTCCTCGGCCCCAAGTGGGGCTCTTTATTTTTCAACCTTATCTATGCGCATAGACTCGACCTCCGAGTCTGTGCGCATTCCCGCTTTCTTGGGCCACATCCCGGAATGCGGGCGAGATGTCCGGATCAACGGAACTGAGATGCAGATCACTGGGCCGATTTGACGTGGGCACGTGGAATCACTTTCGGTGATGAACTAACTCCCCGTCACATCCATCAGCCCCGAAACCTCGCACGCCCCGACCGGTTGCACCATGCGCATCGGCACGTTCCGTCACGGCCTGAAACAAAAGGCCGGGCGCCCAGGCGACCCCCCTTCCCCGCTTGAAGACCGTCTGCAAAAACGATCTTCGCGGATATGCATACGATCGTTCCGTCATGACCACAGAGCGGGCCCGTCGCCACTAACACGGGCCGGGCCTCAAGATCACTTCAGGAGGGAGATTGTGTATGCGGCCTGCGAGGACCGCCTCAGTGAACTCCTCCCGCTTCTGCCTCACCGCTTCACCGAGGAAGAGCTGGTCAAGGCAGTCTCCACGCTGATAGGCCGCCCCATACATGTCGAACCGCGCGACATGAAGGGGGACTTTGCCTGCGGCCTCCGAGAGAGATATTCGGACCGCGAGGTCATCTCCTACGAGATAACCGCTTCACCGCTTCACCGAATCCAGATCATCGCCCATGAACTCGGCCACATCCTCTGCGGCCACCCGGGCTCGATCAGGCTTGCCGATATTCCGTCGGACGAGGAAATTGCCGACATGACCGACTGGTCGATCCTCGGAATTTCCGCCCGCACGTCCTACGAGTCGCAGGACGAGCAGGAGGCCGAGCTGATGGCAACCCTCCTCATCCAGCGGATGTATCGCGCGACCGTGATGCCCGCACAACGCCCCACCGCCGCCGACGAGCGGTGGAACGCGATGTTCACCTGACCGAAAGAACCACCACCCATGATCCGCGTCATTACGCTCGGGCTTCCTGCCCTGCTCCTGGCAGCCGCCCTGTTCTGGATTCGCCCGCGCCGAAACGGCCAGGCAAGGCCGGCTCATTCCGGCAGCACGATCACCATGCTGCTGGCCTGGGCCATCGCCATCGTGGGATTCCACCCCAGCGTCCAGGACGCGGCAGACGGCGTCACCCGCGACTTCGCGAAGCTGGTCAGCAACGTGCTGATGCTCGTCGCGAGCGTCAGCGTCGTCGCATGGCTCATGTTCCTCAACCACGAGAAGACCGAGGCCCGCAGACGGCTCCGGCCCCGACTCGCCTTCCTCGGCGTGGCGGTCGCCGTGATGGCGGTCTCCTTCTTCGCGGTCCCCGCCGACCGCCGTTGGAGCAGTGAGTTCACGAACACCCACTGGGGCCAGGCGCCCGTCCTCCTGCACGTCTACACCCTCGCCTACGTGCTGGTCATGGGTCACGCCACCTACGACTGCCTCACCCAGACCTGGCGCCGCAGCAGCCAATCGCCCTGGCGAGTCCACCGGGCCGGGCTTCGCGGAGCGGCGATCGGCTGCTTCTTCGTCCTGCTCTACCTGGCGTACAAGGTCGTCAACGCCGGCGCTTCCATCGCCGGGGTCGAACTCTTCCCCGGCGGCCTCCGCTGCACATCGCTCGTCACGCCGTACCGCTGCGCTTTCTCCTTCACCGCTCCGTTGATCGGCGTGCTGCTGATCACCGCCGGCCTCACGGTCCCGGCCCTTCTGTGGCCGGCCGCGAAGCTGCTGCGCCGTCGGTGGGAGCGCAAGACCGCCCAGGAGCTCCTGCCGCTCTGGACGGACCTGACCACCGTCCGCCCGAAGATCGTCCTGCGCGCTGTCGTCATCGAGACCGACCCGGACGTCGTCCTGCACCGCCGTGTGGTGGAGGTCTGCGACGGAATCCTCGCCCTGGACGACCACCGGTCCCGCGCCATCGAACGCCTGGCCACCGAAGCCGTCGAGCGCCGAGGGCAAGGCGGCACCGAGACCGGCGCCGCCGTCGTCGAGGCAGCCGTCGTCGCCGCAGCGATCGAGGCCGCCCGCACTGGTGCTCGGATCCAGGACGACCCTGCTCCGCAGGCGACCGGGGAGTCCGCCCGCGAGGGAGACCTCCGCGCCGAAGCGCTCTGGCTACGCTTGGTCTCCCAGCAGTACGCGAACAACGACATCGTCCGCACCGCCGTAGCCGTCCAGCGGCAAGCGGCCCCCATCGCGGCATAGGGATCGACCATGGCCTCCCCCTTCGCCGACCCGGCGTTCTACGCCGACCGCTACCCCACCTACACCGCCCTGCGGAAGTCCAGCCCGGTCCTGCAGGCGTCGTTGGACGGCGGAGCCTCCACCGCGACCGTCGTCACCGGCTACGACGAGGCCCGGCAGGCGTTCACCGCCCCGCTGTCCAAGGACACCGGCGCCTACTTCGCGGACAAGCCGTCCGGCCGGTCGCTCCACCCGGCCATCGCCCGCACCATGCTCACCGTCGACCCGCCCGAGCACACCCGGCTGCGCCGGCTGGTGACGAAGGCGTTCACCCCGGCCCGGATCGACGGACTGCGCCCCTACATCCGCGCCCTCGCCGACCAGTTGGTCGGGAACTGGGAGCCCGGCACCGAGGTCGACCTCGTCGAGGAGCTGGCCGGCCCGCTGCCGGTCACCGTCATCTGCCAGTTCCTCGGCGTGCCGACGACCGACAGGGCGTCGATCCGCTCCTGGTCGACCGACCTGTTCGCCACCGGTGACCACGCCCGCATCGACGGGGCCTCCCATGCCCTGGCCGGCTACATGGCCGAGCTGATCGAGGCCAAGCGCGCCCACCCGGACCGCTCACTGCTCTCCGACCTGATCGCGGTCCACGACCAGGACGAAGACCGGCTGAGCGAGGACGAGTTGCTCTCGCTCGCCGTACTGCTGCTGGTCGCCGGCCACGAGACCACCACTGCGGCGATCGGCAACTCCGTGCTGGCCCTGCTCCAGCACCCCACCGAGCTGGCACACCTGCGCACCAGCCCGCACTGCATCGCCGACGCCGTCGACGAGTTGCTGCGGTACGACTCCCCGGTCAGCATCGCCACGTGGCGGTGGGCACCCGGGGAGGTGGAACTCACCGGGACCAAGGTGCCCAGCGGCAGCCCGGTCTTCGTCTGCCCGGGCGCGGCCAACCGCGACCCGACGAAGTTCCCCGACCCCGACCGGCTCGACCTCGACCGCGCGAACGCCGCCAGCCACCTCGCCTTCGGCCACGGAATCCACCGCTGCCTAGGCGCACCGCTGGCCAGCGCGGAGGTCGAGATCGTGCTCGCCGTCCTCCTGGAGCACTCCCCCGGCCTTCGGCTGGCCGTCCCGGCCGACCAGCTCGTCTGGCGGCAGTCCCGGCTGGTCCGCGGCCTCGTCGCCCTGCCGGTGAACGTCTAGGCGGCAGCTGTGGCGGGGGCAGGGAAACCCCCTCGCCCCCGCACACAGGCCACACCGGGCCCACACGTGGCCGCAAGCGTCCGCCCAGGTCAGCAAGGTCGTCAACGTGCCCACGCGCCCGACAGCGGGCCCTACGCGGCCTCGCCCGCCCCGGTGGCCATCGCAGCCCGGACCTTGGCCAGCCCCCTGGCCGTCGTCCGTGCCCGCGCCTCGTCCGGGGCGCTCTGGCGACGAATTCCCGCGCACGCCGGGCACAGGCCCGGCTCCGGCAGCGGATCCCGGCACTCCCCGCACTCGGCGAGGCGTCGGCGCCGCGACGGCGGCGAATTCAGACGCTGCACGGGCGGCATCTTGCGCTCGAGACGGCTCTGCACCACCTTGGCCGGCGAGTAGACCACGCTGGGCAGTCCGGCCAGCAGCGCCTCGCGCAGTCCCTCCTCCGAGCCACCCCGGTCCAGCCACGCCCGCACCAGCGGTGCGAGCGCCGCCGCCTCGGCCTCGCCGAGCGGCAGTCTGCGCTCGGGCCGGACCGCCCGAAGGAGGACCGCAGCCGCCGCCCGGGCGTCCTGGTCGGCCTCCTGTCCGCCGTCGGCGGTCGTTCGGGAGTCGGGTTCGTCCTCCCGCCCTCCCAGCTCCTCCTCGGCCTGCGATCCGCAGGGCTCCGCCGGCTGCGGCTCGGTCACGACGGGGAGGGGTTCTTTCACCAGGTTCTTTCCAAGAAGGACGCCACGATCACCGTGCTCCGGCTCACCGGACGCCGGTATGTCGGCACCCGGCAGCATCTGCCGCTGCGGGACGTCGAAAAGATGGGCCTCGGAGCGAAGTCGTCCGTTCGGCAGGCGCACCACGTCCACCCGGTAGTACCCCCACGCCCGAAGCTCGTCGAGGGCGTCCTCAACCGTCCGTCGGCCCTGCGGACTGGAGTCCGCCATCTGCCGACAGGTCTCCTTCCACTCCTCCGGCCGAGAGATCAGGTCGAGGAACAACCCCTTGGCCGTGTAGGAGATCGCGCGGTTCTGCGCCAGAGCGTTCGGGACGACCACGAAGCGGGACAGGTGCGGGCTGCGGTGGATACGCAGGGAGAGCCTCCTCGTTCCTCGGCCGGGCCAATCCCAACCGGGGGACGACGGACCATAGCCACGAACTCGCCGCAAGTGAAGCCGACACCGAGCGACCTTGATCACACTGCGATTCGACCGCCCGGCGACGCGCCACAACCAAGCGGCCGACCACCGCCCAGGATCAGCCTCGGTGTTGCCGACAGCAGGCGAACATGCGACTTGCTGACCAAACCGTTCGGCGTAGTAGCAGCGGGGTGTGAGGGCGTTTGCCACAGGTAGGTGCCCTCACGCCCCGCCAAAGACGTGCTGGTCCCCGAGACGCACCCATTCCTGAAGGATAAGCGTGGGACGAGGGCATCAAGTTGCTCACGCATTGTCAGATGTAGTCGATGAAGCTGCTCCGGGTGTGCTCGATGTAGGCCGTCGTCCCGGAGCGGGCAGCGCCATCGACCTGGCGAAGGCGGTCCATGCTCCGCGGGTTGAGAACGTCGGTCCAGTCCTCGACTGGGCGGGCGTCCCATTCGCTGTGTTCGTCGGGGTCGAGGTGGATCGACGCGAGCTGTTCGGGGCTGAGCGTGTCGCCTTCGAAGATCAGGCCGAACTTGTTCGCGGGCCAGGTCGGTTCGGGCGGGAGGAAGTGGAGGGCCAGCAGCCGGCCGCACGTCAACGTGAGGCCGGTCTCCTGTCGGGTCTCGCGGACCGCAGCTTCGCGCGGGGTCTCGCCGGGGTCCATCTGGCCGCCCGGGAACTGCCAGATTTGGCCCTTGTCGGGCTTGTACACGGAGGAGTTGAGCAGCACCGGTCGGCCCTGTTCGTCGGTGACGTACAGCGAGGCGTACGCGGTCGCCCGGGGAAGGGTGGCGATGAACTCCTCGGGCGGGAGCCAGTTGCCGCGTTCCGGGTCGGATTCGGGCAGGAAGGACGTCACCGGTTCCTCCAGTCGGTGGGGGTGTTGAGGACGTCGGCGGCCCACTGGTAGTGGCCGGTGTCGCGGATGTACTTGTTCTGCTCGGGGTAGAGGTCGCAGCTGAGCAGGGCGATCATGTGCAGGTAGGCGGCGAGGTCGTCGCGGCGGTCGGCGGGGAGGTCTTCGGTGGCAGCGGTCAGCAGGCGGTTGCGGACGGCGGCGCGGTCTTCGTCGTACATCCGGTAGTAGGCGCAGGCCCCGGCGAGGTCGTAGAGCGGGTCGCCGAGCAGGGTGAAGGTGCCGAGGTCGATGATGCCGGAGACCTTGCCATCGGCGACGAGGATGTTGTCGGGGTAGAGATCGCCGTGGATGCAGCCCTCGGGGCCGGTGTAGGGGCGGGCGAGGCGGTCGGTGAGCCGGTCGGTGATGCTGTCGACGGCGGGGACGTCGAGTCGCAGGTCGGGCAGCACTGTGGGGAGCTTCCGCGCGAGGAGGCGGAGCAGGAAGGAGTTCCAGTCCTCATCGGCGTGGGCGGCAGGGTCGGGGTCCAGGAGCATGCGCCGGTTGAGCGGGGAGGTCAGGCGCAGGCCGCCGAAGTCGCGGACAGCGTCGAGGTACACGGCCTCGGTGGCGGGGGCGTTGAGGTCGAGCGCTTCGCCCATAGGGGTGCCGGGCAGGCGGGTCTCGGTGACGGCCAGCAGGGGGCCGTGCGGCTCGATCGAGCGGATCTCGGGCAGGGCGAAGGGGACGCTGCTGCGGTCGAAGTGCTGGTACAGGTCGGCGATGGTCTCCAGGGCCTGGCGCTGGCCGGGGTCGGCGTAGACCTTGAGGACCTGGTCGTGGCCGAGGGCGTAGACGCGGGCCTCGGTGCCGGCGGCGATCAGGTCGGCGGGGGTGAGTCCGCGGGCGGCGAGGAGAGCGTTCTCGGCGTCGGCGGTGATGCTGCTGGCGTCTCGGCGGGTGATCACGACGTGCTCCGGGTGACGGCGGTGATGGCGGTGACGACGGTGCGGTTCTCGGGCCCGACGGGTCCGCCGTTGAAGTCCCCGGCGAAGGAGACGACGGCGAATCCGGCCTGGTGCAGGGCGTCTTCGAGTTCGGGTCGGGAGTACATGCGGGTGCGGCAGGTCGCGGACCAGCCGGGCCGGGTGTAGGTGACGTGGGCGAGCTTGGCCTCCCAGTCGTACCAGGCGCTCTCGGTGACTCCGCCCTGCGTAACGGATTTGGTGCTGATCGGTTCCGTGCCGTGCCGGTTCTCGTGTTCGGCGCGCTCGCGGGTGGTCAGTTCCATGACGAGGTGGCCGCCGGGCTTGAGGGCGGTGGCCCAGGCGGTGAGAGCGGCGAGGTCGTCGGCGGGGGTGTTGAGGTAACCGAAGGAGGTCCACAGGTTGAGGACGACGTCGAACTCCCCGGGCGGGGGGTTGCGCATGTCGGCCTGGTGGAAGTCGGCGCCGGGGTGGAGGTCGCGGGCGCGGGCGATCTGGTGGGGCGAGGCGTCGATGCCGGTGACGTGGAGTCCGCGGGCGGTGAGGGGGCCAGTGTGCCGGCCGAAGCCGCAGGGGACGTCGAGGACCCGGGTGCCGGGGGTCATGAACTCCTTCGCGCACAGGGCGGCGAGGTCGGCTTCGGTGCTGTCGTACTTGCCGAGGGCGCGGAAGGTCTCCTCGAAGCCGGGGTCGAAGAAGCGGTCGGCCCAGTCGTCGGGGGCGGTCACGAGGGCGGTGTCGTTCACGGCGTGGGCTCCAGGGCGGTCAGCAGGAGGGCGTGGAGGTCGCGGGTGTCGGCGGCGACGAGGTAGCGGGCGGTGACGTCGGGGCCGTCGAGGCGGACAGGTCTGCCGTGCTCGTCGGTGATGTGGCGGCCGGTGGCGGTGATCAGGTGGCAGAGGGTTGCGATGTCCCAGGCCCGGTGGCCGCACATCTCGGCGACGGCTCCGGCGGCGGTGCCCCGTGCCACTTCGGTGAGCGCCCGGGTGGACTCGAAGGCGCCGACGAGCAGCGGGTTCCCGGCGGGCAGCAGGGAACGGAGTCCGGCCGGTTCGAAGTAGCAGGCGTAGACCGGGTGCTGGTCGGTCGGTTCGATGATGGGCGGGCGAAACGTCGCCTGGTCCCGGTCGGCCAGAGCGAGGATGCCCGCGGCGGGGAAGGCGGCGACGGAGAACTCGGGCACCTGGCCGCGCCAGGCGCTGACGAGGACGGCGAAGTCGGTGGAGCCGTCGAGGTACTGGCGGGTTCCATCGAGCGGGTCGATGTACCAGGTCAGCGCGCGGTGGTTCCCGCGAGCCTGGTGGGTGGCGGGGTCCTCCTCGGTGACGATCACTCCGGTGGGGTCGAAGCTGGTGATCGCCTTGACGAGGATCTGTTCGGCGTCGGTGTCGGCGGCGGAGACGAGCGTGCCGTCCGCTTTGCGGCGGACGTCCTCGGGGCCGTCCGGGTGGGCACCCGGCCAGGTGCTCATCAGCCGGGCGGCGGCCTGGTCCACGGCGGCGACCAGGCTGCGCGACCAGTACGCGGGCTCGGTCAGGGTCGTCACGTCGCCGCTCCCGTCAGCGCGGCGGCGATGTGCTCGCCCCACGCGGGCCAGGAGAACGCGGGGTCGTAGGCAGCGGGGGTGCGCGGCCGGTGGTACTGGGTGCGCATCGCGGCGATCAGCTCGGCGGACTCACTTTCGCCCTGGCCGACGATCAGGTGGATCTCCTCGGGCCGGCGGGGGTGCATGCCGGGGACGTCACTGAGGATGGTCGGGCGCCGGTGGGCGATCAGTGCGCTGGCCGGCCCGGAGGTCTCGCCCAGCCAGGGGCCGCGCAGCTGGATGCCGCAGTCCGCGGCGAGCAGCAGGGCGTCGAACGCCGTGTCGGTGAGGTAGCCGGTGTGGCGGACGGTGGGGTCGTCGGGGACGGTGAGGCCGTCGCGGGCCTCTCCGGCGAGCAGGAGAAGGGCGTCCGTGGGGCGGTCGGTCCAGCGCTGCCAGGCGTCGAGGAGGACCGGGATGCGTTTGTAGGCGCCGAGGAAGCCGAAGGTGGCGAAGACGAACGCGCGCTCGGGGATGCCGTGGCGGGCCCGGGTGCCAGCCACGGGGGTGAGCGGGCGGACGGGGAAGGGCAGGTGGCGGATGTCGGCGGCCGGGTGGCGGTCGGCGAGGTGTTCGGCCAGCAGCGGGGAGTGGACCAGGACGCGGGTGGCCGCTTCGATCGCCAGGTCCTCGATGCGGGCGTTGAGGCTGTAGCGGTCGACGTGCAGGTGGTCGGCGAAGTGGCGCTCCATCGCTTCCCGGGCGTCCAGGTGGGTGCCGACCGCAGTGGAGACCCGGCTCAGGACAGCTTGCTGCTCGGCGGCGGGCAGCTGGTCCCACGCCTCGTAGTAGTAGTCCAGGTTGTTGTACTCGTGGAGCAGGACCGTGCCGGGCCGGGCGGCCAGGGCGCGGAAGGCGCCGTGGTGGAGGGCGTTGTTGCCCAGGTGGTAGAGGACGTGGTCGAAGCCGCTCGGGTTGTAGCCGGGCCCGGCGATCCGGCGGGTGGTGAAGTGTCGGGCGAGGTGGGGCAGGGACTGGGTGATGTACCCGGCGACGCCGCTCTTGTCGCGCTCGCCGGGGCCCCAGATGCCGAGGGTGGGCAGTTGCTCAGACACGGGCCGCTCCGACGGGGCAGGCGGCGTTGATCGCCTCGATGTAGGCGGAGGTGGTGTTGGCGACGCTGCGGGCGATGCCGAAGTACCGGGTGGCGCGGTCGGTGGCGGCCCGGCCGGTGTGGGCCCGCAGGGTGGTGGAGACGGCGAGTTCGTCCAGCGCGGCGGCGTAGACGGCGGGGTCGGCGGTGTCGACGAGCCGGCCGCTGTCGGGGGTGACCACCTCGTTGAGGCCGTCGATATCGCTGACGACCGCCGGGGCGCCGTGCTGCATGAACTCGATGACGGCGAGCCCCAGCCCTTCGGCGGTGCTGGGCTGGGTGACCAGGTCGGCGGCCTCGGCGAGCAGGTCGCGCACCTCATCGTCCTGGTCGGTCAGGAGCGTGACCCGGTCGCCGTACCGGGCGGCGAGTTCGGCAACGTGGTGGAGGTAGGCGGCATCGGAGCCGTTGGTGGAGCCGAGCAGAACCAGCCGCGTTTCGGCGCGGGTGGCCATCAGCTCGTAGGCGTCCAGCAGCCGGTGCTGGGCCTTGCGCGGGGTGTAGCGGCCGGTGAGGGCGATCAGCAGGCCGTCGCTGGGCACGCCCGTGGCCTGAGCGAGGAAGTGCCGGGCGGCCCGGCGGTCGTGGACGCGCGGCCGGTGAGGGACGCCGAGGTGGGCGGTTCGGATGCGCTCGGCCGGGTACCCGAAGCCTTCGGCCTGCCGGGCGAAGGCCCGGCTGCCGGCGAGCACCAGCGTGGGCGTGCACGTTCTGGCGACGAAGTGGCAGCGGGGCCAGCCGCCGGGCTCTGTCTCGGGCCGGGTCTCGTGGAACGACGCGACGACGGGCACCGTCTCGGCGAGCCCCGACATGTGCGTCAGCAGCAGCGCGGCCTGGGTGTGGGTGTGGACGACGTCCGGCTGCGCGTCGGCAAGCGGGGCGAAGTCGTCCAAGGCGGCGAACAGGCCCCGCTCCCACAGCACCGCGTTGGGGTCCGGCGGCTGGAGCAGCGCGCCGCCGCGCAGCACCCGCACCCCGTTCTCCCAAGTGGCGGCGGGCTGGTCCAGGGAGTCGCGGTTGGTGAGGACGGTCACCTGGTGGCCGGCCCCGGCAAGGTGTTCGGCAAGGGTGGTGACGTGGGTCTCCATGCCGCCTCGGCGCGGGCGGTAGGTCGTGCTGACCAGGCCGACGTGCATGCTGTACCTCCTTCTCCAGTGGGGGAGTTGGTCAGGCGGCGGGCAGGTGGTCCAGGAGCTGGGGCAGGGCGGTGATCACGGGCACCGGCAGGTCCCGGTAGACCCGGTGGCGGTCGTAGAGGACGGTGTCGCTGATGCCGGCGCGAAACGCGCCGAAGATGTCGTTGATCAGGCCGTCCCCCACGAACAGCGCGTCCGCGGGTGCGCAGCCGAGCTGGCCGAGGGCGGCAGCGAAGATCCCGGGCTCCGGCTTCTCGACTCCGGTGATGGTGGAGTCCACGACCACGTCGAAGAAGTCGAGCAGGCCGAAGCGGGTCAGCTCCTCCACGAGGGTACCGTCCGAGTTGGAGACGGCCGCCACCGCCAGACCCCGGCTTCGGATCTCGCCGAGCACCGCGGCCGCGTCCGGGTCGAGGTCACGGTACAGGTCGGTGCGGTCGGTGCAGCGCTGCCAGGCACGGCGGCCGGTCTCCGCCCCGACACCCAGCAGCTGCCCCCACGTCGCGCCGACCTTCTCCGGCCGGGTCAGGCCCTGCGGGAAGTCGAGGTGGTGGGCCTCAGCGGCCGTGGCGAGCGCCGCTTCGGCGGTCTTGGCGCCGACGCCGGGTGCGCCGGCGGCGGTGAGTTCCTCGCTCATCACCTGCCCGCTGGGGTGGATGAAGGTCATCCCGATGTCGAACAAAACCGCCTTGCGGACGCTCATGCGATCACCGTCAGGAAGGAACTGTCGAGTGCGGGCCGGGTGCCGGTGCACATCGCCAGGTACTCCTCGCGCAGCGCGCTGCCGATCGAGTGGTCACCGTGGCGGGGGTGTTGGCCGTCCACCTGGCCGACGACGCGGACCTCGTCCAGCGTGCCGGTGACGAAGACCTCGTCGGCGCCGTGCAGGTCACCGAGGGTCAGCGACTGCTCGACGGCCGGGATACCGAGCCGCTCCGCGAGGGCCAGAACGGTGGCACGGGTGATGCTGGGCAGGATGCCGTCCGTGAGCGGAGGCGTGGTGATCCGGCCGTGCCGCACGGTGAACACTGCGGCGCCCCCGGTCTCTGCGACGTTGCCGTGCTGGTTCAGGAGGATCGCCTCGTCCGCACCCCGCTCCAGCGCCTCCACGCGAGCCAGACGGAATCCAGAGTAGGCGGCGCCGGTCTTCGCAGCGGTCGGCAGCGCGTCGTCCCCGATCCGCCGCAGTCTGCTGACGATGCACCGCATCGGCTCCACCGGCCGGACCGGTGCCGGATAGCACGTGACGATCGTGCCGGTGGTCATCTCCGTGCGCTCCGCGGTGTAGCGGCCGGTGTCGACGTACACCGACGGACGCACGTACACGTCGGTCTGAGGGTCGAGCGCCTCCAGCAACTGCCGGATCCCGTCGCGCAGTTCGACAGCAAGGCCGGGGTGGGGGATGTTCATCAGGGCGGCGGAGGTCTCCAGGCGCTCCAGGTGCGCATCCAGCCGCACGACGGCGAGGCGGCCGTCCGGCTGCCGGTAGGCGCGCAGGCCCTCGAAGACGTTCACCGCCCGCATCGCGGTCTCGCTGGTGACGTGGATCGTGGCTTCCTCCCAGGGCCGCACCTTCCCGTTGTGCCAGATCATTTCGGGGATATTGGCGCTCATCGTCCTTCTCTCTTCCGGGTCGGGGGCGGTGCTGGGTGGCCGACCGGTCGGGTCGGCCACCCAGCACCGCGCGGGGAGCGCGGTCAGGCCGCGGCCGGCACCTTGACGTCGAGGTGGGCGGCGAGTTCGAGCAGCGCGGGGGTCGCCTCGCGGCGGCACATGAAGTCCTCGCCCCGCGCGCCCTCGACCAGGTACGGGCGGAACACCGAGCCCTCCTCGAAGCCCTCGCGGTCCAGGAAGAACACCTTCATGCCGCGCTCGCGGGCCCGGGCCTGCACCCGGCGGCGGTCGGCGTGGCTGCCGATCACCAGCAGCGACCGCGCTCCCGGGAGGAAGGGGACGTCCGGGATCTGCTCGTGGTAGCGGCGGACGTAGTGCTCGTCCAGCCCGGCCCTGGCCATCAGGCCGTCGAAGTTGTTGGTGATCACCGGTCCGACCAGGTGCCCGGCGTCCGCCAGGCCACGCAGGGTCCGGTGACCGATGGTCGGCTCCGCTTGGAGGCACGCCCGGGTCATCTCGGTCAGCTCCGGCATCTTCGACTCCGGTGCGCCGAGGATCTCGGGCAGGAACGTGTCCTCCCCGGGCGACAGCACGAACCGGTGGTCGGTCATGTCCGTCACCCGGTAGACCTCGTGCAGCCGGTGCAGCGGCGGCACGCCCGCTTCCACCGACATGCCGCACCCGACCTCGACCTGGAACGGCAGGAAGTCCGCGATCATGGACAAGTCCGGGATCAGCGTCGGGTTGCCCCGTTCCTCCTTGATCCGCATGCCGGCTGCCATCACCTTCCACGGCATGTTCTGGTCGTGGAGCGCGGGCATGTGCCCCGCGGACGTGATCGTCACGTCCAGGCTCTCGTACCCGGCCGGGAGCGTGCGCCCGGCCAGCTCGTCCTGCGGGTGAACCCGGTGCGGCACCACCGTGCACTCCAAGTCCCCGCGCCGCCACAGCCCCGCCCGCTCCTGCTGCCAGCCGCCGTCCGCGAGTGCCTTGCGGACCCGGTCGACATGGTGGGCCAGCTCGGCCTCCGGGTAGGAGGCGCTGTGGAAGACGTACAGCTCGGGGACGGTGAGCACCGTCCCGCCACCGGCCCGCTTGGTGTCGTAGCGGTACCGGTAGTGCAGGATGCGGCGGCGGCCGTCGTCGGGGCCGGTCCAGCCCGATTCCGCAGCGTTGCGGGGGTCCTGGGTGCGCCGCCACAGGCCCTCTTCCAGGTCGCGGGGCCGGTCGCGCCGGCTGACGTACCGCTCCCACCGCTTCGCCAGGGTCGGCGAGAGTTCCGCTGCCTCGTACGGGAAGTGCATGGTGCTCTCCCTGCTGTAGATGTCCGCGCCGCGAGGGCGCCCAGCCGATTCCGTGATCAAGTCCCCGCACCGCGGCAGGACCGTGCCGTAGCCGCTGGGGCGGGGGAACGCGGCAAGATCACGAGAATCGCGATCCGGAGGTGCGCCTCGGCGTAGAGGGAGGAGCAATACCTGGCGTTGGAGCCATCGTGGTCAACCGAGCTGCGGTTCAGGCAAGTTGCCGAGACCCGGCAGCCAGGGCGAGGGCATGCCGAAGAAGAGGCGCACTACCGACCATTGCAGTCCGTGCCGTACCGGACACTGACCGCACGCAAGATGATGACTTGCCGTCAGGGCGCTGGCAAGGGTTCGCGATAGGAAAAATTTTCCTGCAAGCCAAGTTGTATGGGCTCTGCTCGGTTGAGCCACTACGATCGATCTGACTTGGGAGGTGCCGATGCCTGGAGAACCCAACCCCCGACGCCGGAGGCTGGGCGCCGAGGTGCGCCACCGTCGCGTTGAACTCGGGTGGTCGCTGGAGGCATCGGCCAAGCAACTCGGGTACGGGTCGGCAAGCACCGCCCACAAGATCGAGTCCGGCCACCAGAAGATCACTCTCCAGCAGCTCCCCCACTTCCTCGGCGTCCTCGGAGTCACCGAGCCGGCCGCTCAGGAATTCTGGCGGGAACTGGTGGTCAGCGCGAACAGCGACGACTGGCACGAACGCTTCCCGGGCGACGCGGACGACCCGTTCGGCAGCTACTACACCGACATCGAACTCGCCAGGTCGGCCTTCCTCTGGTCCCCGACCGCCCCGCACGGCCTCCTCCAGCACCCCCTCATCGAACGAGAGATCATCGAGGCCGGTCGCGGCTGGAGCACCCCTGCCGACATCGACCGGTTCGTCACCATGCGCGCCGAACTTCGCGAACGCGTCCTCTCCCGTCAGCCACCGCCGACGATCACCTCCGTCCTTACCGAGGGCCAGCTCCGGCAGGAGATCGGCGGACGTCCCGGAGCGCGCCAGCAGGCCAGGCACCTCGCAGAACTGGCGAGGACCGTCCCCGGCATCAAAATCCTCGTGCTCCCCTTCGCCGCCGGCGCGCACGCAGGGATAGACGGCCCGTTCATGCTGATGGAGTTCCCTACGGGCCGCACGAGCGTCACCATCGAAGGCAGACGGTCAGCTCTCCACATCCACGAGGCCGATGTCGTCACCGAGTACAAGTCCGTCAGCGAGCACATGATGGACGAAGCCCTCTCGCCCGAAGACTCCCTCACCTTCCTGGAACAACTCGCTGAGGAATATGCATGACCCTGCACAGCGGCGCGCCCGTCCCCACCGTCCCGCGCACTGACGCCGACCCCGTCTGGCTGGCCCAGCACCTTGCCCGGGCCCAGTGGCGTTCAGCCAGCACCGGCGGTACGAACTGCGCCGAGGTCGCCCTCCTGCCACGCGGGATCACTGCCGTACGCGATTCCCTCAACCCTGACCAGCAGCCCCTGGTTCTCTCCGACGCGGCGTTCGAGCAGTTCGCCGACGCGGTCATCGCCGACCTGTTCCGCAGGCCGCCCGGCCTCGACTCGAACCCCGTCACCGCGACCGGCAAGAACGAACTCGCCGCCGAGTGGCTGGCCACTCACCTCGACTCGGCCACATGGCAGTTCGGGGGCAGCGAGAGCATCGGCGTAGCCTTCCTGCCCCGTGC
Source organism: Kitasatospora sp. NPDC086801 (assembly GCF_044745805.1). Lineage (NCBI taxonomy): Bacteria > Bacillati > Actinomycetota > Actinomycetes > Kitasatosporales > Streptomycetaceae > Kitasatospora > Kitasatospora sp. NPDC086801. The sequence goes on along the minus strand of NZ_JBIVAX010000011.1, from coordinate 105,948 downwards.
CGTCACCGCCTTCTGCAGCCCCCTCAGCGAGGACAGGCGCCTCCTGATCTTCGCGCAGCCCGAGATCACCGACTTCTTCGCAGGCATCAGAGCCGGGCTGTTCCGTCGGTGAGGAGGCAGCAGCTGTAGCGGCGAACCTGGGCTCGTGTCACGACATGCCGTTGTGCAGCCTGCCGTCCAGGTACGCCCGCACCGGTTCGAGCAACCCGTGTGGCACGAACTCGGGGACCGGGTCGTGGGTGACCTGCATGGATGCGGCCAGCTCTCCAGTTCAGTCCCGTTCGGCAGCAACACACGCAAGGTCGCCAGCAAGGCAGCTGTGTCGGTCAGGTCTGGCAGCACCACCTCGGCGCCAGCCACACGATCCGGGCCACGGCTACGGTGGCCCGGACAGGATCCTCTCCGGTGTCGCAGAACAGGACGTGGAGCTTCGGCGTCCGGTTCGGCTATCCGGCTGTTGCCGGGGCCAAGGACTCGCGGCCGAGCCAGCGCCGCAGCGCCGCCGGTACCGTGACGGTGCCGTCCGGCTGCTGGTGCTGTTCCAGCAGGGCGGGCACCAGGCGGCTGGTGGCCAGGCCGGAGCCGTTGAGGGTGTGCACGTAGGCGGCCTTGCCCGCTGCCGGGCGGTAGCGGATGTTGCCGCGCCGGGCCTGGTAGTCCCGGGCGTTGGACACCGAGCTCACTTCGACGTAGCCGTCGATGCTGGGCAGCCAGACCTCGACGTCGAAGGTCTTGGCCATCGAGGCGCTGGTGTCCTCGGCGGCGAGGCGGGTGATGCGGTGGTGCAGGCCGAGCGCCTCGACCAAGTCGGCTGCCTTGGCCAGGAGTTCCTGGTGGGCGGTGTCGGACTGGTCAGGGTGTGCGAACTGGAACATCTCGACCTTGTTGAACTGGTGGCCGCGAAGGGTGCCGCGGCCGGCGGCGCGGTAGCTGCCGGCCTCGCGCCGGTAGCAGGGCGAGTAGGCGACGTACTTGCGGGGCAGTTCGGCCTCCGGCAGGACCTCCTCTCGGTGCAGGTTGACCAGGGCAGTCTCCGAGGTCGGCAGCAGGAACCGCTGTGGCCCGGTTTGGGCCTCTTCGAGTGCGAAGACGTCCTCGGCGAACTTGGGGAACTGGCCGGCGGTGTAGCCGGCCTGGTAGGTCAGCAGGTGGGGCGGCAGGATCAGCTCGTAGCCGTCCTGCACGTGGGTCTCGATGAAGAAGTTGAGCAGCGCCCATTCGAGCAGAGCGCCGTTTCCGCGGTAGACCCAGTTGCCGGTGCCGCCGAGCTTGACGCCGCGCTCGTAGTCGATCAGGCCGAGCCGGCGAGCCAGGTCGACATGGTTGTACGGCTCGAAGTCGAAGACCGGCCGGACGCCGTGCTCACGGACGACCTGGTTCTGTTCCTTGCCTCCGGCCGGCACGTCGTCGTCGGGCAGGTTGGGCAGTTGGTCGAGGAATGCCTGGCGCTCACCGGCCAGGGCGGTGAGCTGCTCTTCCAGGGCGGCAAGACGGGTACCGAGTTCGGTTGCCTCGGCGCGCTTGGCGGCGGCAGCCGGGTCCGCCTGGTCGAGCCGCGCGATCTCGCGAGAGATCTGCTTGCGCCCGGCGCGTAGCGTCTCGACCTCGGTCGTACCGTGCCGGTACTTCTCGTCCAGGGCGAGGAAGTCACCGAGGTCGACGTGAACGGCTCGCCTCGCCAGCGCGCGTTCGACGCGCTGGGGGTGCTCGCGGATGACAGTGATGTCCAGCATTTCGGGTCCCATCGATCAGTCGGAGTCCGACGTGATCCCTTGGGAGCGTGGGCGAGAAGGGAACTCGCGGTGCCACCACGCCTTCGCCGGCACCCGGAGATGCCAGCCTCGACAGCTCGATAACGGGAGCGAACCGGCGGGGCATTGGGCCGCAATCCGCCGTTCCTCCCCGCACTCGGGAGGGGATTCACCCCAGGGCGCGAGGCTGCCTTCCCAGCTGCCGGCAGCTCTCTCGGCTCGCGTGCCCTGCGACTACTTGTCTCCGTCAGCGCGTTGCCGAAGAGGATAGAACGCCCGGGTTCCACGAGCAACGCAGAATCGCCCTCCAGATTCAGCCGATCACCCTGAGCGATGTCACGGCGAGGGACGGCCGTCGAAGCTACTCACTCCCGGAAGAGCCTCATGGAGCGGGCGTTCTCCTTGAAGCCGAGCGATTGGTACAACCGCTCTCCGTCCGCGCTGGCGGTGAGGTTGACCAAGCCACAGCCCTGACCCCAGAACCACGCGAGCAGGCAGACCGTGACGGCTCTACCGTGTCCTTGGTGGCGGTAGCCCGGTTTCGTCAGGACCATGTGCACGTACCCAGTTCGGCCGGAGTACGTCGGCCCGGGTGGCGCCTGGTAGATGCTCCCGAGTGCGGCGGAGACGAGGTCACCAGCGGGATCGTCGACGACGACGAAACCCGCCATGTCCACGGCGCGAGCGAGTCCATCCGCCAGGTAGGCAGTGAGTTCCTCGAACCACCGGCCGGTTGGGGCTGCCTTGACCATCTCCGAGCGAAGGCGGGCTATCGACAGCGCGTCTTCCTCCGTCGCTCTCCGTACATCCACCTCGCCTTGTCCTTCGATCGGGTGGCCTCGCGACATGCCTATGGACAGCCAGGGACCGTCCCTCGCCCACCATCAGGTCAACACCGATCAAGGTGAACGGCAACTCGGACCGACCGACACGGCTACCGTATTCGCATGACTGCTGCCCCTGCGCCTGTCCGCGTCCGCTTCGCTCCGAGCCCTACCGGCATGTTCCACGTCGGTGGCGCCCGCTCGGCGCTCTATAACTGGGCGACCGCACGACAGCGCGGCGGCAAGTTCGTCCTGCGGATCGAGGACACCGACGCGGCCCGCAACCGCGAGGAGTGGACCGAAGGGATCATTAGCGCGCTCGCGTCCATCGGCATCTCGAAGGCGGACCCGACGTTCGAAGGCCCCTACTTCCAGTCGGAGAACGTGACCCGTCACCGCGAAGCCGCCGCCGAGTTGTACGAGGCCGGCCTCGCGTACTACTGCGACTGCACGCGCGAGCAGGTGACCGAACGCACCGGCTCCCAGCAACTCGGCTACGACGGGTTCTGCCGCGAGCGCGGCCTCGGCTTTGAGGCCGGGCGGGCCCTGCGGTTCCGTACCCCGGACGAGGGGGTCACGGTGGTGGCCGACCTGATCCGCGGCAACCCCGAGTTCCCCAACGCGGCGATCGAGGACTTCGTGATCGCCCGGGGCGACGGCAGCCCGGTCTTCCTGCTGGCCAACGTGGTCGACGACCTCGACGAGGGAATCACGCAGGTCATCCGCGGCGAGGAGCACCTGTCCAACACCCCGAAGCAGCAGCTGCTGTGGCGCGCGCTGGGCGCCGAGCCCCCGGTGTGGGCACACCTGCCGGTCATCGTGAACGAGAAGCGGCAGAAGCTGTCCAAGCGGCGCGACAAAGTGGCGCTGGAGGACTACCTGGCCGAGGGCTACCTGCCGCAGGCCATGGTCAACTACCTGATGCTGCTGGGGTGGGGACCGAAGGACGATGTCGAGATCCGTCCGTACGCCGAGCTGGAGCAGCTGTTCCGAGTGGAGGACGTGAACGGCTCGTCGGCGTTCTTCGACGTGAAGAAGCTGGCCTCGTTCAATGGGGAGTATCTGCGGGCCCTGCCGGTGGAGGAGTTCGCGGCGGCGTGCGCCCCGTGGGTGTCCGCGCCCCGGGCCCCGTGGAGTGCGGAAGCGTTCGACCCGGCGCGGTTCGCCGCCGTGGCCGGTCTAGCCCAGACGCGGATCTCGGTGCTGTCGGAGATCACCGCCTACGTCGACTTCCTGTTCCTGGAGGAGCCGGTGCGCGACGAGGCGTCGTGGGCGAAGGCCATGAAGGACGGGGCGGCGGCTCTGCTGCGCCAGGCGCGGCAGAGCCTGGCCGGGGCGGGCTGGGACGCCGCCTCGCTCAAGGCCGTTCTGGAGGAGACGGCCGCGGTGTTCGGGTTGAAGCTGGGCAAGGCCCAGGCGCCGGTCCGGGTCGCTGTAACCGGGCGGACGGTGGGACTGCCGCTGTTCGAGTCGCTGGAGGTCCTTGGCCGCGAGCGCACCATGGCGCGCCTGGACAAGGCGCTGGCCGAGCTGGCGTGATGCCCGAGGGCCCGCACGCTCCTGGTGGGCGTGCGGGCCTTGCTCGTCTTCTGGTTGTTCAGCGCAGGTCGACGAGACGGTGCTCGGTTCCCTCCGGCTCTGCGGGCATCGACCACAGCGGGCAGACCGGGATGGTGGTGCGGTCGCAGTCGCTGCTGGTCAGGGTCTTCTGCAGGTGGTCGTACGCCGCGCAGCCTCCTCCGCAGGTGGAGCTGTGTGAGCAGGTGCGGCAGTTCGCGGAGATGGTGTTCACGAGGGTGAGTTCGCTGATCCCGTCCTGGAGGCGGGGGTGGATCGCCCCGTCGCGGAACTCGCCGTAGTGGAGGTCGGTGTCGAAGAACGCCGAGCAGATGTACACCCTGCCGTCAGGGAAGATCGCGAGGCGTTCGAGGTTGCGAGCGGTGCAGCCGCCGTAGCCGGCGGCCCGCAGGGCGGGAAGCTGGTCGGCGGTGGCGAACGCGGGCGGGTAGAAGACGCGCACGCGGCGGCCGGCGGCGGCTTTACGGATCTGGCCGCACAGCTGCACCCACTCGGCCGGCGGGATCTGGAAGTGGGGCTTGTCCAGGCCGAGCCCGGTGGGGGTGAAGTAGTGGAAGGAGAGCATCTCCAGGCCGATGGAGTCGGCGAGGTCGATGGCGTCGAACACGTCGTCCCGGTTCGCGGTGGTGACGGTGAAGATGGCGCGGGTCTGGAAGGCGTCGGCGACGGCGCGCTTCATGCTCGCGAGCAGGGGGCGCCAGGTCTTCTCGCCCCGCATCTGCTCGTGGGTCTCCTGGCGGGCGCCGTCCATGGAGAAGGAGAAGGAGTCGAGGCGGCCCTTCAGCAGGGGCCAGGTCTTCGGGGCGATGAGGCCGTTGGAGGTCAGGACGGCCTTGTAGCCCTGGTCCTTGCAGATGTCGAGGATGTCGCCGAACTGGGGGTGGGTGGTCGGCTCGCCGCCGAGCAGGTAGACCTTGTACTGGCCGTAGGCGACGCGGAGGCTGGAGAGGATGTCCTCGACCATGGCGGGGGTCATGCGTCGCTCGGCATCGAGCCGGGAGCCCATGTAGCAGTGCTGGCAGCGCAGTTGGCACTTCTCGGTGATGTAGAGGAACAGGAACGGTTCCTTGGCCGCGGTGGCGTGTGCGGCGGCGTGCACCAGGGTGTCGGTCACGGTGGCGATCTCCCTTGTCAGCGCAGGGCGTGCAGCGAGTCGGCTTCGCGGGCGCCCCAGGCCGAGACGGTCCACAGGATGCACAGCGGGGTGGTGTCGCGGTCGCAGGAGTAGAAGCCGTGGTCCTTGTAGGCGGGGATCTGGGAGTACGCGGGGCAGCCGCCGCCACAGGTGTCCGTCTTGGGGCATCCGGTGCACACCGGGTCGGCGGTGAGGTAGGCGTTGAGTTCGTTGTTCGGGTCGGGGTTCAGGACGAGCCGGTCGCCGTCGAAGGTGGCGTAGTGCCGGCCGTCGTCCATGAAGACAGGGCAGGCGAAGACGGTGCCGTCAGGGTAGACGTGCGGGCGGTCGAGAGTGCGGGCGGGGCAGCCCGGGTATCCGCGGTCGAACCAGGTCTGCTGGGTGTCGGCCTTGACGAAGGTCGGCGGGTAGTAGACCGCCAGACGCGGCTCGGGCGGGAAGGCTTCGATCTCGGCGCAGAAGTCCATCCACTCGGTGGGGCTGAGCGGTTGGAGGAAGCGGCCTCCGTTGCCGGTTTTGCCGAGGTTGTGGAAGCTGAGGGTGTGGGCGCCGAGTTCTGCGAGGAAGGGGATGAGGTCGAGGACGTCTTCGCGGTTGGTCTGCGAGACGGTGCACATCACGCGGACCTGGTAGCCGAGTTCGCGTGCCCGGGCGATGTGGTGGACGACCTTGTCGTAGTTGGTGGGGTTGCCGCGGATCTTGCGGTGGATGAGCGGGTCGGCGGACTCCAGGGAGAAGTTGAAGCTGTTCAGGGTGGTCGGGGGGATCTTGTCGAACAGGGCGTCGTCGAAGTCGCCGTTGCTGCTGATGGTGACCTGGTAGCCGCGCTCGCGGCCGGCGGCGACGATGGCGGGCAGTTCGGGGTGCAGGGTGGGCTCGCCGCCGAGGAGATAGAGCTTGTCGTGGCCTCCGGTGATCCGGAAGTAGTCCATGACCTTGACGGCCTGCTCGACGCTCATCGTGTTGGCGGCGTTGAGGCGCTCGTTGCCCACATAGCAGGTCTTGCAGCGCAGGCCGCAGGCGGTGGTGGGGTAGAGGAAGACGAATCGTTCGCGGGTCTGGCGGTAGATCGGCAGGCGCGTGGTGGGCATACCGAGCGGGACGGTGGTCATCGGTGTCCTTCCGGTTCAGAGTGGAGGAAGGCGAGGCACTGGGCGGTCAGTGGTGCGGCGAGGACGTGGGCGGCGGAGGGCAGCGGGCAGGCGGTGCCGTCCGGGGGTGGCTGGGCGACAGGGCTACCCGGGTGCAGGACTTCGGCGCGGGCCGACAGCTCGGTCCCGAACCAGCGCTCCAGGCCGATTCCCACAGGGGTGTCGGCCCAGGCGTCGGTGCTGGCTAGGGACTCCCACCGGTCGGCGAGCTGCTGCTGCGGACTGCCGGGAGGCAGGCGCAGCCGGCCCTTGTGCTGCTGGATTCGGGGCATCGGCCAGGCGGAGAAGTAAGCCGCCGCCCGGGCTTCGAGCGCCGGAAGCAGGCCGGCGGGGTCGTGGACGGCGGTCTTCGGGTCGCTGAGGAACTTGAAGACGACGTCACCCTTGCGGAACACCGACAGCGGGCAGTCGGCGAGGTAGCAGGCGGATCGCTGAACCGCAGGCACGGCCTCAATGCAGGTTTCGGTGAAGTCCAGCAGAGTATTCAGGGTGTCGAGGGTGAGGACTTCGCCGCAGTGGTCGAAGTCGAGGCCGGCGATGCGGTGCACGGTGCGCAGGCGCTCGGCGAACTGCCGCTCGCGGTCGTGGTCACTGCGGGCGGTGATGACGAACAGGTCGATGTCGCTGGTCGGCTTGTTGGTGCCGCGCGCGTACGAGCCCCCGACGAACGAGCACAAGAGGTTGGCACCAAAGGTCTCGACGGCCGCGCGGCCTGCCTCCGCAATGGCTTGGGTGCTGCTCATGCCGCCTGCCCGGTGGTGCGGCCGGGGCCGGCGGTGATGGCCTCGGCCACGACGAGGCCGCCGACCGCGGCCTGCAGGATGCCCTGGGCCAGTCCAGTGCAGTCACCGGCCGCGTACAGACCGGGAGCCGTGGTCTCCAGGCAGTCGGTGAGCGTCAACTCGTCCCACAGGTTTTCCAGTTCGAGCCCGATCACGGCGACTTCGGCGGCGGTGGGGTCGCTCATGGCGGTGCCGGTGAAGTAGGCCATCAGGTCTTCGAAGGCGCTGCACAGGGCGCTGTGGACGTCGCGGGGCAGGATGCCCGCGAGATCGGCCACCTGGTAGTCGCGCAGCGAGGGGTGGAAGCCGCTGAGCTCGGCGAAGCGGTCAAGACCGGTGCAGGTGAGGGAGCGGCTGCGGAAGTCGGGGTACCACTGGAGGACGGGCTTGCCCGGCCGGTCGGTCCTGAGCGCCCGGTAGGGCACGAGGAGGTTCTCCTCGACCCAGCCCGAGGTTCGAGGGCTGCTGTCAGGAGCGCGGAGCTGCGCGAGGAGGGCGAAGTTCGCGGTGCCACCCGTGTGCGCTTCGGGGATGACGTGGCCGTCGAGGAGGGTGTGGTCGCCGTAGTCCGTGAACTTGATCCGGCCGCCGCCGGGGCCCGCGCAGTAGCAGAACGTCTTGATCTTCACGCCGTTGGTGACGATGGTGGTCTTGAAGTCCTCGTGGATGTCGGCCCCGCGCCGCAGGAGCGCGGTCGGGGCCTCGAAGCGGACGCCCACGGACGGAACGGGCTCGGAGTACGAGAGTCCGAGGCCCCGAAGGGTCTGCCGCCACCAGCGCTGGCCGCGCCGGCCGACCGCGACGACCACCGAACTCGCCTGCACGGTCTCGCCGGGACCGGCCAGCCCGGCGACCTCGGCGTGCCACGCGTGCCCGAGCGGCTTGAGGGAGGCGACCTGTGTCTGCATCCGTAACTCGGTGCCCGGCGCCGTTGTGATACGGCGGTGGAGCCGGTCGATCAGCGAGCGGACCTGCGACGCGCTGAGCGAGGCCACCGGGTAGTCCTTGACCTTGAACGGCCCAGGGGCGGGGAGGGCGCCGCGGAACACCGGCCGACTCTCCCCGCACAGTCGCCGCATCGCCCGGTCTGCGACGGCTTCGGCCCGTTCGGCGCCGAGGAGTTCGGCCAGCCGCCGGCCGCTGGGGAACTGGGAGAGCTTCACCCCGTCGCCGTAGTGGATGGAGCCGCCGAAACCGGAGATCACGTTGCAGATGCCCTTGCAGCCGTTGCAGGAGCGCATGAGGTCCACCGGGCAGGTACGGCGCCGGTGCGGGCGGCCGGCATCGACCAGCAGCACCCGGGCTCCGCTTTCCGCGAGCCGGTCGGCGGCGACCAGCCCGGCCGGCCCCGCCCCGATCACCAGCGTGTCGACGATCGTGGTCAACTGTGGCCTCCATAGTGGTTCTCGATCCAGGAGGAGGCGGCGCGAGCGGCCTCGACGGCCGGCCGGTTGGCCTCCTCGATGAGGGTGATGACGGCCGGGTGGTGCAAGTGCTGGTATTTCGAGCGGCCGTTCAGCACGGGCGTCGCGCATAGGTCGACGACCAGCGAGCGGGCAGGGGCGTCCGCAAGGCTGGCGACATGGTCGAGGTAGTCGGGTGTGAGTCCGGAGGTCGCGAGGACCAGGTCGAAGCCGCTGTCCCGTACGGTGTCGGGCAGGTCCGTGATACGCAGAACGGTCGGCCGGGTGTTCCCGGGCCTCAGGAGCCTGCGGAGCTTCTTGGGGCTGCGGGTCAGGAGGAAGACGTGGCGCTCATCGCCAAGTTCCCGCGCGACGGCCTGCGCCAGCATGCCGCCCCCGACGACCACCAGGTTTCGTGGGTGCGTGGCTGGCGCGTCCAGGAGGGTGCGGGCGAGGTCGCGGTAGTCGAGCCGGGCCCGAAGGCCGAACCGGCGCCGCGCCTGGGTCGCGAGCAGGAGTATCTCCGCGCCCACCGGGCGGAGCAAGTGGCTGACGGGCAGCCGCTCGAAGGCCGCGTGGACCTGCTGGAAGACGAACTGCTCCCCGAGGACCAGGGACATCGTGCCGGCGGCGATCCGGGCCAGTCGGGAGGCAGCGGCCTCGTGGCCGGTGAGCCTCCGGCTGAGCGGGGTCGGGAGCACCGCGGCGGCAGCTGCCGCGGGTTCGGCCTCGTACCACTCGACGCGGTGGCAGGTCCGCAGTAGCAGCCCGGTCATCGAGCCCATCCCGGCCGCGCCGTCCAGTTGCTGGAATGCTGCTCCCAGCTCCCTCAGCGAGTGGGTGGTGGTGTCGTTGAAGGCGCACCAGGCGATCCGGCCTGTGGCGGCTGCCGAGCTGATCCTGTTTTCGCGTGGTGGATCAGCAGTCTGGGCCATGAGTACCTCCTCAGTTCCAGCAATCGGGCGCCGGCGGGAAGCGCCCTCGGTGTATCGGGGTGTGCGGGCGGCCAGGGCAAGAGTGCTGGACGCCCGTGAGGTGAGGTGGTGCGAGCGCCCCCTACCTCAGCAGCGTGAGGCGGATGCGCTTTCCTGTGCGCAGAGGGCAGAACTCGAGGCTCTCGGCCAGCGCCGAAAGCATGGAGAGCCCGCGTCCACTGGTCCCGTCCTCGGACGGCCCGTTGATCACGGGGAGAGCCTCGCAGTCATCAGTGACCTCGACGACGACTCCGAGCTCGGTCTCGAGCATGAGCAGTTCACAGCTGTCCGAGTCGGCGTGCTGAAGGACGTTGGCGAGGAGCTCGCTCACGCCCAAGACAACCAGTTCCTCCAAGTCTCCGCGGCCCCAGAGTCGAAGGTGGAGGCGGGCGATGGTGCGCATGACGCTGATGTCGCAGGGTTGGATGCCCGACAGGACCGTGTGGTACCGCCTGGTGGGCTCGGCCTCAGAGACGAACATCAACCCTCCCGGGGCTGCGGTCGTCGGCAATTAACGATCACCGGCAGGTCCGTGTCGCGGAGCAAAGTGAGGCACACCTCGGCGACTGCCTGCGGTCCGAGGACACGTACCGGACACTCAGGACAGCCGTGAGTCGCTCACAACCCAGTTCATTCGTGCCAAGGTTGGAGGTCGGCGTTCGGGCGTGAGCTCTCCGCCGCAAGCAGACAGCGATTGCGATCCGGAGTTCTCGGACTGCACCGCGTCACATCGCTAGCGTCTCGCGCTCAGTGACATCTCGTCAAGCATGTGACTGGCAAATTGCCAGTCCTGACCCGAGTCATGTGCCTGGCAATGTCCACCTAGACTGTCCGCGACTGGGTGGGGGTGCCCTACTCTGACGGGACAGATAAGCGTCGACTTCGAAGGGGAGCAGATGACAGCGACGATCCCCAGCAGCCCGGCCACCGCACGTCGGCAGTTCGGGGCCGACATCCGGCGCCGGCGCGAAGACCGCGACCACACAGCCGCAGACGTCGCGGTTGTCCTCGGGTGCAGCGTCTCCAAGGTCACCCGGATCGAGACCGGACAGCGCAGTGCCACCCCCGACGACTTCGACGCCCTGATGGAGCTGTTCCAGGTTCCCGACACCGAACGCGGCCACCTGGAGGCGCTGTTCAAACGCGGCCGGAAACGGACCAGCATGTGGTGGGACTCCTACGCCGATGTCCTCAGCTCGCGATACGTCGAGTTCATCCGCCATGAGCACGAGGCGGCTGCCATCTTCGACTACCAAATCGTCTACATCCCCTCCCTGCTGCAAACCGAGGACTACGCCCGTGCGGTCACCGGTGTTGGCTTCGCCGCCCTGGGCCCCGACCAGATCGACAGCCTCGTCGAGGTCAAGATGCGTCGCCAGCGCCGGATCCAGCACGAGGCCGAGCCGCTGCGGTTCTCCGGCGTGATCACCCAGGCCGCCCTCGAATTCCACGTGGGCGGCCCCGCCGTCCAAGCCGCGCAGCTGCGCCATCTCCGCGCGGCGATGGCGCAACCCCACGTTGATCTCCGCGTGATCCCCTTCGCCAAGGGCGAAGAGGGCACGTTGACCGGGGCGTTCAACACCTTCACGAACGAAGGGCAGAAGGCCCCGGAAGCCGCGTTCGTGGAGGCCGTGACTGGTAGCGTCTTCATCGACGATGCACTGGGTCTGCGGCGTCTCCATCGCCTATCCACCTATCTCGCCGACGCAGCCCTCAGCGTCGACTTGAGCCTCGAACTGATCGAGCAGACCGAGAGAAAACTGGCATCAGAATGATCAACACAATGGAGCTGTACGCAGCCCCTCTCACCGGAGCCGACTGGCACAAGAGCACGTACACCGCGAACAACGGCCAGTGCGTGGAGCTTGCACCCGTCCCTACGCTCCCGGCTGTCGCCATCCGCGACTCGAAGAACCTCCAGATCAAACCGATCAGGACCAGCAACCGGTCGATGCAGAACTTCGCCACGGCCCTCCTCGCCGGCGAGCTGGTCGAGGTATGAGCCACCCCGCAGGCACCGCCAAGGCAGCCCTCTACGCCCTCGACCTCAGCACCGCAGTATGGCTGGCGGCCCCCGGCGGCAATCCCGCCGACCGCCTGGAACTGGCGTACCTCCCGGAGGGCGCCGTGGCCCTTCGGCACTCGGCCAATCCAGAGGGCACCATCCTGCGATACGACGCCAAGGAGTGGCGGGCGTTCCTGCTGGGGCTCGCTGACGGCGAGTTCGACTCCGATATGGGGCTGGCCTCAGTGCCGGCCCTACTTGCGATGGCTGGCGCTTCGCCGACAGTTTCGGCCTGCTGAGGAAGCGCGCTGCCCGTCAGAGCACCGGGGAACCGCACGCCCCGGTGCCGGCGGCGAAGACGCATACTCAAGCGCTGGCCAGCCATAGACCCTTGTACTGGATCTCGGGGTGCCGGTGCTCTCTTGTGATGGTACCGGCCGGGGTGTAGCCGCAGGACCGCAGCAGGTCCTGTGTTGTGGTCTGGTCTCGTTCCTCGTTGTAGACACCGATGATCAGCCGGCCGCCAGGGGCGACGACATGGTCCAGCAGATGGGCTACGTACGCTCCACGCAGGTCAGTCGGCACGTAGTCCAGGCCGGTGCGGACGGCGTCGAAGCGATGTGGAGGCTTCCAGCCCATCGCGTTGGCGGTCCAGATCCGATGCGCCCACTTCGGGCAGCGGGTTCGAGCGATGTCGGCGAGGGCTGTGGAGATCTCCACTCCGTAGGGCTCGATGGTGATCCCTGTTTCAGCCGCCCAGTCGGTCAGGCTCTCCATCAGGTGGCCGTTGGCGCATCCGATGTCGAGGAACGTCCCGCCGTGGGGCGGGAGCAGGTCGACGAGCAGGCTGCGGGCTTCTCGCCAGCGGGTCTCGTCGCCGCTGTGGCCGGACTGGGCCCGCGGGTTGTCGCCGTTGAGGTAGGCCGGTTCGATGACGTCCAGGACGGCGGAGTGCCACTCGAACGCCGTGATCTCGCCGGCCTGGTACGCGTCGTCGATGGGCGCCAGATCCCGCCAGCCTCGCTCCTTCGCGCTCGCGATGGCCTCGGCGTCGTGACCACCCGGAGGACGCGTGGTGGGGTCCATGCCTGCTCCTTCCCAGTTCGGTGACGATGGTGCAGTAGCAGTACGGCTAACGTTCAGCTCGCTTGAAGAGTCCGGATCAGTCGCGCGGCCTCGCGCTGCGCGGGCTCCACTCGCGGGTCGTTCGGACGGGCGTGAGGTCCGACGATCTTCGCCAGCACGAACAGCTGCATCAGCGTCCCGTCCCGGCTCTCAAGGTCTGCCCGGCGCTCCCGCCTGACTCTTTCCGCGAGTGCCGGTACGGCGAGGGACGCAGCGTACAGCGACGCCGAGTCGAGTCCTCGTGGGGCCATTCCCCAGTCCTCCCAGTCGAACATGCAGAAATCACCAGGGCCGGTGACGTTCGCCCAGTTCAGGTCGGCGTGAGCAGGACACCACTGGTCCACCCGAGTTTCGTGCGCTCCGGGGAAGGCGGCCTTGATTGTGTCGTCGACCAGCTGCTGCGTGACTCGTTCGGTGTCCGGGGCCGCCACCCGGGCTGTGTGCTGAACGGCCAGTGCTGCCAACGAGGCGTTCAGCGAGCACCACCACTCATCCGGTAGTTCCGGGTCCACGGTCACCACCGCGGCCCCCACCGCGAACTCCGGCAGCAGCGAGGTCTCGTCCACGTGCCAGATCGCCCCGTCGTCCGGGTCCTGCCACGTCGCCGACCCGTACCAGCGTGGCATCGCCACGCCGGCCAACACCGCTGCGGCTTCGAATCCGCCCCAGCCCTGTTCCCGAGCCCGCGCCCAGGGGCGGCGTTCGACCCGGGTCCAGCTGCCGCGGTCGGTGCCGGCTCCGACCGTCCGGCGCTTGCGCGCGACGCTGCGCCGGTCCAGCCTCGTGCCGAGGCGCTGCTCCACCTGGTCCAGGACGTGATCGACGGGCTCCTGCCGGAGGTCCACCGTCTACCGGACGAGGCCGGCGTCGGTGCCCTGCGGTGGGATGACACCGGTCAGTTCACGTGCCAGGTCAGTGAGGAGAGGGGCGAGTTCCGGGTAGTACCCGCGGTCAACGGCCTGGAGCATCTCCGCGATAGCGATGAGCTGACCGACGCGTCCGGCCGGAGTGTCGAGGATGTCGGCGAACTCCGTGCGGATGCGGTCCGCAACCGTGGGCACGAGGAGGCTGCTGACCCACAGGACCGCAGGGTCGTAACCAACCGGCACCAGGCCCCAGCGCTCCCAGTCGAGGATCCTGAGCGGCCGGGCGGTCAGGTTGGCCCACTGGAGATCACCGTGCCCGGTGGTCCGCTCGACGTCGGCCGGGGCCGGGATGCCGAGGTACTTCGGGAAGACCTCTTCGACCCACGCCTGGCGCAGCGTGATCTTCGTGCCCGGTGCTTCCGCAATGGCGGCCAGCGCGTTCCGCAGCCCGGTCCACCAGCCATCGTCCAAGCCGGGGTCATCGCGGAGGTCCGGGGTCGAGGAGACCGCGGAACCTACCAGGTCGAAGACATCGGCCTGGTAGAACCAGCCGGCCTCCGTCCAGTCAACGGTGTCGTGGAGCCGGGGGCGCGGCACGGAGGCGGGGACGAGCTGTTCTGCGCCGAGGGCGCCCTGCCCGGTCGGCCGGGGCGCCCGGAGGCGGCTGCTTCTGGAGACCCGGAGCCAGACGTTCTCGGCCCGGCGGCCGATAGTGGTTCCGGAGGTGCCGAACACCGGCGGTCCGGTGCACACCAGGTTGAGGAATCCGGCGGCCTTCTGGTGCGCTGCCGTCAGGTCGTGCCGGGTGTCGTCATCCGGCTGAAAGGGCATCGAGCACCGTCCTGAGTCGTGCGTCGGGGATCGGCTGGGCGAGAGCGTCCCGGGAATCCTCCCAGTGCTGGAGGGCGCTGGTCGAGGTGAGGACGACGTCCAGCGCGGGGCAGGCGCCGATGAGCTGGAATGCGGCGGTGTGCGGGGTCGATCCGGGCTGGATGAGGTTCACTAGTTCGGGGGTCATCAGGCCCGGCAGTTCGCCTCCGTGCAGGGGCGCGGAAGCGAACGTCACGATCCCGGCGTCGCGTGCGTGGACGAGTGGCCCGGCTCCGTCGAGGGCCTGGGCGATGGGCTCGGCCATGACGAGGCTGACCGGCAGCTGGATGCCAGCGAGGTGGTGGTTCGGCGACCCGCCCGCTTCACCGGCCAGCGCGATCAGTTCGGCGACGGTGAACGCCTGGTTGGTGAAGCCGGCCCAGGTGGCCACGCCGTACCCCCCGATGCGGCCGGCCTGCGCAAACTCCTCCAGCACGGCGAACGCGGCGCGGAGGCTGTGATGCAGCTGCTGCCGGTCGTGGTCAGATCGTTCGGGGTTGTGGACGAAGACGATGTCGGCACGGCCGAGGGCCGCGAGCGACTCCTCGGTCTGAGCGCGGACGTCCACGGGGGCGATGCTGTGGCGGCCGTCCGGATAGAAGCCGGTCTTCGTCGTTACCTTGGCGGTCGGGTGCTCGGCGAGCACCGGGGCGAGGTCGTGGTGTGCCCGGCCGTGGCCGTAGTTGGGGGCGGTGTCGATCCACTTCGCCCCGGCCGTGAGGGCGGTGCGCGCCGCTTCGCCGACGGCGCGCACCCGGTAGGTCCCCAGGCCGAGATCCGGGCTCATCGGCTTGCCTCGACGACGGCGAGGGCCTGACCCCGGATGAGGGCGGTCAAGACGTCGGCCACCTCCTTGGCCTCCAGCCCTGCGGCGTCGGCGAGATCCCCGATGCTGGCGGTATCCCCGGTCAGGAGGATCTGCAGTGCGGGGACGGCACGTTCTGCGAAGTCCCACGCGGTGCCGGCGGCGGACAGCGTGACGGTCCCGGTACCCGGGCTGCTGGTGAGTTCGGCGCGCGCGGCGGTGATCTGGACCGTGACCTCCCTGTCCGGGGGAACCGCGTTCACGAAGGGCAGAGACGGGGCCGGGCGGCCGAAGTGGGTGGTACCGGTGGACCAGGCCCAGCGGTCGATCAGGTCGGGGTTCGACAGTGCAGTGAGCACCGCGGTCCGCAGATCGGCCAGGTAGGCGGCCTTCTCGGTCGCCGAGGCGTGGAGTGGGACGTCCGTCCGTACGGCCGCGCTCTCGTGCAGCTCATCCACCAGCCAGCCCAGGAGCGTGGCGCCGGTCTGGGCGACGAGTCCGAAGGTGAGGTGCAGCGACTCACTGCCCTGATCAGCAGTGACGCTGTGCCACCAGCCGCGCGGCAGGTACAGGATGTCGCCCGAGTGGAGGACGAAGTCCGCAACCGGTTCGCCCTCGGGTTCCTCCGGGGATTCCACGTCGCGGAAGGTCGGGGCCTGCCGGGTCGGTTCCCACAGCCGCCAGCGCTTCGCCCCGTACTGCTGGACCACGACCACCGCGTGGTCGTCCCAATGCCGGCCGAAGCCCTCCTGCTCTGTCCACGAGGCGTACGCGTTGGTCTGCACCGGCGTGCCGATGAAGCGCTCCAGCGCGTCGGCGGCGGCACGGATCGGCGGGTGGATCTCGTCGATCGCGTCCACGACGAGGGAGGCGCCTTCGGCGAGCTGGGCGTGGAGTTGGGCGGGGTGCAGCCGGTTCCAGGCCACCCCGCGCCGGTTGGTGCTCGGGGTCGAGTACCAGCCCACCGGGACAGCCTGCCCGTCCTTCGACAGCCGTAGCCGCGGCGGGTCGAGGCGGTGGGTGGCGAGGATCGAGTTCAGATCGTCCCAGGACAGGAGGGTAGCGGTGTCGGCGTCCTCTGCGGGGAACACAGCATAGGAGCGGTGCAGCGCCTGGGTGAGGAACTGGTCCCCACCCAGGCGCGCCGCCCATGAGGCGGTCTCAGGCATCGTGGGCGGTCTCTCAGGTGTCGTTCTGGTCGGACCGGCCGCCGGTGTTGTCGGACGGCACGTCGGCCCGCGAACGCGCCGCCCGGATGCTGCGGACGGCGACCAGCACGCCCTCGTCGTCGGCCGTCACGGAGTCGTCCATGCGGTTGGCCTTTCTTCCTTGGTGCTCACCGGGCCTTCCGGCAATCACCAGGGAATCGCTGCGCAGTGCATCCGAACAGAGCAGAATTGAGGCGTTGATGAGGCATCTGTGCGGCAAACCGGCTGCTGAGCAGGAAACTTCGCGGTCAGGACGAGTTCCGCGCGTCAAGGGGGCGGATGGTGGGGGTGCGGCGCGAGCGGTTCATCGAGCTTCGGCGGAAGGCCGGCTTCACCCAGGAGTCGCTGGCCGCAGCCATGAACGTCGAGCGCTCGACGGCCAGCCGGTGGGAGCGGGGAGAGTACTCGCCCCGGCCGTGGCAGATGGGCAAGCTGGCCGACTTGCTGGGCATCGGCCAGGAAGACCTTGCCGCTGCCTTGGCTGCCTCCCCGGCCCCTGGGCGAGGCGGTGAACCCACGGCGGACGCCCGAGATCGAGAGGGGACCGGCTGGACAGCCGACTCGGCTGCGGGGCGCGGGGCTGCCACGATGGCGCTCATGGACGGCGGCGTGCGGGTCGGCTGCCGGTCGACAGACGGCAGGATCGTCTTCGTCACCCTGCCGCGCCAGGCGTTGACGCAGGGTGCATCGGCATCCTCCGGGCTCTCGCGCCCGTCCGGACTCGTGGTGCCCGTGGTACAGGCTCTACCAGCCGTTCTCACCGGCGGCCTTCACCCGGTCGAGGACCTGCGGGCACTGCGCCGGTCCCTCGTTGAGTGCGACAACGTCCTCGGGCCGCGCGAGGTCGTGGCCACGGCCCAGGAGCACATCCGGCTGATCCAGGACCTCCGCCGGGATGCCTCCGGCCAGGACCGCCGTGCCCTGCTGCAAGTCCTCGCCGAGTACGCGGAGTTCTGCAGCTGGCTACACCAGGACGGCGGCGACCACCAGGCCGCCCAGTACTGGGCCGACCGCGCGAGCGACTGGGCGGGCGCCTGCGGCGACCACGACCTGAGCGCCTACATCACCGCCAGGAAGGCCCAACTCGCCGGCGATATGCGCGAGTCCACCGACACCATCGACCTCGCAGACTACGCCCAGCGCCTAGCCCGCCCCGGAAGCCGGCTGAGCGCGATGGGCGCCGTCTACGGCGCCCACGGCCACGCGCTTCTCGGTGACGAGCGGAGTGCCCAGCACACCTACGACCGCGCGCTCGCGATGCTCGCCGACCCATCCGAGGCTCCGGTCGGCCGCGGCCGGTGGCTCGACACCGCGTACGTGGAGGCCCAGCGTGCTCGCTCGCTCTCGCTGCTCGGCCGCCATCACGAGGCGGTGGCTGGCTTCGACCAGGCGATCCGGGCGCTGCCGCCCAACTTCCGCCGCGACCGCGGCGTCTACCTCGCCCGCTCGGCCATCTCCCAGGTCACCGTCAACGGCCCTGAGCAGGCCGCGGCAACCGGCCTGGCGGCGCTGGCCATCGGCTCCACCACCGGCTCCGCCCGGATCATCACCGAGCTGGCCGCGCTCGATGCACTGCTGCAACGATGCAGGCGAGTCCCCGAGGTGAAGCAGTTCCGGCACGCCCTCGACAGCCTTCTCCTCCATGAAGTGTGATCACCACAGCCCGTACCACCGAGAGAACGGACCACACGCAATGGCCACCCGCCCCTTCGTCCTGCTCAGCGTCGCCACCTCCGTCGACGGCCACATCGATGACACCTCGCCGCAGCGCCTCCTACTCTCGAACGAGGCCGACTTCGACCGTGTCGACCAGGTCCGGGCGGAGTCCGACGCCATCCTCATCGGCGGCAACACCCTGCGCAGCGACAACCCGAGGCTTCTCGTGAACAGCGAGAAGCGCCGCGCCGACCGCATCGCTGGCGGGAAGCCGGAGTATCCGCTTAAGGTCACCATCTCCGCCAGCGGTGACCTGAGCCGCGACCTCAAGTTCTGGCACTTCGGTGACAAGAAGGTCGTCTACACCACCGACGCCGCCGCGCCCAAGCTCCGCGAGGAACTCGACGGCCTGACCGACATCGTCAGCACCGGCGAGAGCGTCGACTTCGGCGCACTGCTCGACGACCTCGCCTCCCGGGGCGTCGAGCGCCTCATGGTCGAGGGAGGCGGGCAGATCCACACCCAGTTCCTCTCCCAGGGCCTGGCAGACGAAATCCACCTCGCCATCGCGCCGCTGCTTGTCGGCGACGCCGCAGCACCCCGCTTTCTCCACCCTGCCGACTACCCCGGTGGCAGCAGTCAGCGGATGCGCCTGCTCGGGTCGGAGCAGGTCGGCGACGTGGTGGTGCTGCGCTACGCGCCCAAGACCGAGGCTGGCTGACCCTTTTACCGGGCCGGTGCCGCCACGTGCCGGGTATGGGCCCCTCCGCTGTGGACGGCGGGTTCGTCCCGGCCAGAGCCGGCCCGGTAGTCTGCGGGCACGCCAGTGGCGATGCCGGGAGGACTGCACCGCATGACCGACGACCGCACCGGGCTGGCGCCCGCGTGGGTGGCCCAGACCGCGGTGTCCTATGACGAACTCCGGTTCGCACAGGGCGCGCTGTGGTGGCTGCAGTCCGATCCCGACAACGACGGCCGCCAGCGACTCATGCGCAGGTTCGCCGGGTCGACCCTGCCGGTGACGACGCCGGAGTTCCCAATCGGTAGCCGGCTCCACGCCTACGGCGGCGGCAGTTTCGTGGTGGCGCCGGACGGTGTGTGGTTCGTTTCCGGCGGCTCCCTCTTCCACCTTCCTACTGGCGGCACCGCGGTGTGCGTCGCACCCGGCGACGACGGGGTTCAGTACGGGGACCTCGCGCTGTCCTGGGACGGGCTTCTGCTGGCCGTCCGTGGTGACGACGCGGCCGACGAGATCGTCTCCGTCTCCAGGACGGGGCACATCGAGGTCCTCGTCCGCTCCTCCGGGTTCCTGGCCAGCCCGCGGCTTGCACAGGGCCGACTGGCCTACCTGGTGTGGGACCGCGATCAGATGCCCTGGGACGCCTCTCGTCTGCTGCTGGCAGCCGTCCAACCCGGCACCGCAACACCGAACGTGGTCGTGGCAGGCGGCCGGCAGGAGTCCGTGACGCAGCCGTCCTGGGGGCCGGACGGCCGCCTGCACTTCATGTCCGACCGCACCGGCTGGTGGAACCTGTACCAGTGGAACGGCATGGCGGAGGCAGTCGCCCCGGTCGACGCGGACTGCGCCCCCGCGCCGTGGGAGGGCGGCTACCAGTCGTACGGCTTCACACCCCACGGTGAGATCGTGCTGACCGCCACAGACGGGATCGTCACCGAGCTGCTCCTCGTCAATGGGGCCGACCGGCGCCGCATAGGCTCGAACCTCACTTCGATAAAGCCCTACGTCGCCGCGACAGAAGCCGCTGCGGCAGTGATCGGCTCCACGGCAAGCAGTTCCCCCGCGATCTGGCTGGTCGGCCTCGCGGCTGGATCGGACGGCCGCGCCCGCCCGGCGGCACCGGACCTGTCATCCCCATCACCTTGGACGGTTCCAGCGCCCTCGGTGGAGGTCGTGGAGACGGCCGGCGGGCCGCTGCGCTTCCTGCTGCACCGCCCGGACGGTACCGGGTCGGCGCCGCTGATCGTCCGAGCTCACCCCGGGCCCACCGACGATGTCCCCCTGCGGCTGGACTGGACGACGCAGTTCTTCGTCAGCCACGGCTTCGCGGTCGCCGAGGTCCTGTACCGGGGCAGCACAGGACAGGGACGGAACTTCCGGCAGTCGCTGCACGGTCATTGGGGTGAGTACGACGCCGAGGACTGCGCCGCTGCCGGCGAGCATCTCCTCGCCGCCGGCGTCGCACGGCCCGGAGCCCTGTTCATCAGCGGCGCCAGCGCTGGCGGGTACACCGCGCTCCGTTCCGCGTGCCGCCCTGGTCCCTTCCGCGCGGCTACGGCCACGTCGGCGATCATCGACCCGGCCCGATGGGAGAAGTCCGTGCCGCCGTTCCAGCGTCCGCACGCCGCGGTGCTGCGCGGGCCTACGGGCGCGGTGGCGACCGACGACGTCCGGGTTCCTGTCCTGGTGATCCACGGCACCGCCGACACGATCACCTCCGCCGATGACGCGAGGCACTTCGCCGACGCTCTGTTCGCCAGGGACCAAGGCCACGAGCGCCTGTTCCTTGAAGGCGGTGACCACTACCTGTCGGACCCCGCGTCACGGGAGCAGGCACTCGCCGCCGAACTCGCCTTCTACCAGCGCATCATGCGCCACGGGACAGGGTGATGGCGACGCTGTCGGCCTCGGGCAGCACCGCACGCGTGAACTCCCGCAGGTCGCGCACGGGCGCGTAGTCGGCGTGGGCCTGCAGGTCGACGAGGATGCCCGCCACACGGTCGATACACCGGCCGGAGCCGGTTCTGGCCGCGTACGTGACCGCTTCCCGGCCAGCCGCGCACGCCTGATCGAGGTCTCCGGTGCGCAGCCAGGTGGCGGCGAGCAACGCGGCGTCGATGGCGCGCCGGCGGACCTTGTCCTTGCCAACGCCTTGGAGGGCGTCTGTCAGCTGGGTCCTCGCGGCGGGTGCGCGGCCGAGATCGTGGAGGCAGTGTGCGATCTCGTCGGCCAGGTAGGCGTGGGTGAAGTACCCGATCCAGGCAGGTTCGTCGCCGTCTGCGGCGTCGAGAAGTTCCTCGGCTTGCCGGATCTCCCGGGTCGCCTCGGGTTCGCGTTGCATGCGGGCGTTCGCGCGGGCGAGGACGGCGGTGATAGCCGCCCGGGTGGAGGGGCTGGCGGCGGTGCCGGCTGCGGCTCGGGCTGAGGAGGCCCAGCGCAGGGCGACCTCCGGCTGTCCACAGTGCAGTGCGAGGTGTGCGCAGTTCACGGCGACCAGGTAGGCGCCGTATGCCGTGTCGGTGGTGGCGGTGAGGGAAAGGGCGCGCTGATAGTACTCCTGAGCGCGAACCGGGTTCCCGGTGTCGACGGCCTGGTAGCCCGCGAGTTCGCAGAATCCCGCGGCGAGCATGGCACGGCGCCGGGCGGCCTCGCCGTTAGCGGCGGGGCGGCGGAGCATCGCGGCGAGTTCGGTGTCGATGTACTGGCGCACCTGTCCGGTGTAGTGGCGGGCGCCGTGGGTGTGGTCGAGCTGACGAAACATGGCGAGCATGCCCTCGGCGACGCCGATTTCCTCGCCGGTGACCCACGGCGTGCCCCCGGCCCCGTGGCCTGCCGAGCTTGCCGCTGCCCAGTCGCCGATTACCAGGTCCATCGTGAGGAGGTGTGCAGCACCACCGTCCGGCAGGGGATCGCCGCCCGGTTGGGACTCTGTCTGACTCGCAGATACGGCAGAGGACTTCGCTGCCGCCTGCTCACGGGCCAGCCGCAGCAGCCGGTCGAGCTCTGCAGCCGCGATGGTCAGCAGCTCTGCGAGCCTGGGGCGCTGCCAGGGCCGCGGCTCAGCCTTGCCCTGCTCCCAGCGCGCCACTGTGGTTCGCTCGACACCCATCGCGGCCGCAAGCGTCTCCTGTGAATGGCCGGCCGCCGCTCGCTGCAGGGCCAGTTCGGTGCGTCTCTTGACCGCCATCGGCTGATTCCCAAACTCTGTCCACGCGCCAAAGACGCAGCCCAGCATCCACTTTGCCGCAGCAATGCGTCATCAGTGCGTCAAGTCTGCTCTGTCCTCCCACTCTTCGTGCTGCTTTGGTGTGACTCGCTGCCGGAGACCAGGAATCCAGGTGGCGCCCCCGGCTCCCCGGGCCCGCTCGCCGCCGTGCGGAACCCGGTTGATCACGGTTCGATCCGCGTTACGACTTCGAACGCACCAGTCTGTCATGCCCATGAAATGGAGCACTCGAACCATGCACCCCGCACGTCCGATACGGCTGGTGCCGGTCTACCACCCTGCCGGGTTCGATGGCGCGCTCCGCACCGCGGTGGACGATCTGCGGACCGGACGCTGGCTGTCGACGCAGCGGCTGCTGGCCACCACGGCGCAGGCCGGCCGGCGGACCTCTCGGACGCAGGTGCTGGCGCTGGTCGCGGCCCGGTCGACGGTGCTGACCAACTGGGCACACGAGGAGCCGGACGACCCTGGGCTCGCCATCCTGCGGACCAGGGTGATGGTCGAGCACGCCCTGGCCGCAGCCGAGGCCGGCTCACTGAAGGCCGGGGCCTTGGAGCAGGCAGCGCGCGAGTCGTGCTGGGCCGCCTCCAACGTACTGCCTCCGGATCCCGTGCCGTGGGTCTGCCTCCTCGCCCTGGCCGTGTTGGACCGGCCCAGGGCACGGCCCGAGCACCAGCAGCGCTCGTCGGACCCGATGCTGCCGCCCGGCCCGTGGGGGCTGCTCGACGAAGCGCAAAGGCGCGATCCGGGCAACCGGGAGGCCCATCACCGCATGCTCCGCTACTGGCAGCAGGTCTACCGGCCAGCGGCGGCGGACTTCGTGAACGTCGTCGTGCCGAGGGTGCCGGCCGGTTCGCCGCTGGCTGCCCTGCCGTTGTACTTATCGGTCGAGCAGTACCGCAACGAGCCTCGGCGGAACGCGGTGGTGCTCCGGCAGTGGCTACGGGAGCCGCACTTCTCCCGTGCTCTGCGCGCGTACGAGAGCTGGTCCGCTTCGGAGCCCGGGTCGTGGCCGGTCGCCGATCTCAGCTACCTCGCCCATGCGTTGTGGGCGTCGGCCCGGATGGACACCGCCGCTGAGGTCTTCACCGCGCTCGGACAGTTCGCTTCCAGGGCCCCGTGGAGCCTGGTCGCCGACTCGCCGGAGAAGGCGGAGGACCTGCTGCTGACCGCGCGCCAGCAGTCCTTCGCTGGCCGGGCGACCGCCCTGGCCTGACTACCCCGTCCCTGCCCACCTTCTCCCCATGGAGGTCGACTTCGATGTCCCCCGTCCACGCCGCTGAGCTGTCCGACGAGGATCGGCTGCGTCAGCTCGGCTACGAGCCCAAGCTGAGCAGGCGGATGGGCGAGTTCGGCAACTTCGCCAGCTCGTTCTCCGTCATCAGCATCCTGTCCGGGTGCATGACGATGTTCGCGTTCGGCCTGAACACCGGCGGTCCGGCGGTGATGTTCTGGGGCTGGATCGGCGTCGGTGCGATGGTCCTCTTCGTCGGCCTGGCGCTCGCCGAGGTGACCTCGGCCTACCCGACGAGCGGGGGCCTGTACTTCATGGCGCACCAGCTCGGTGGCCCGCGGTGGGGCTGGCTGGTCGGCTGGCTCAACCTGCTCGGTCTGATCGGCGGCATCTGCGGCATCGACTACGGCGCCGCCAGCTTCATCGGAGCCTTCCTCAACCTTCAGTTCGGCTACGAGCCCACGCCCGTCGGCCTGTTCGGGATCTTTGCGGCCGTCCTGCTGCTCCACGCGCTGCTGAACCTGCCGAACGTGCGCCGGGTCGCCTTCCTCAATTCGATCTCGGTGTGGTGGCACATCGGCGGCGTTGTGCTGATCGTCGGCGCGCTCGCGATCGTGCCCAGCCACCACCAGGAGGCCGGCTGGGTCGTCGGGCACTTCGTCAACAACACCGGCTGGAGCAACCCGATCTACGTGAGCGCGATCGGGCTGCTGCTGGCGCAGTACACCTTCTCGGGCTACGACGCCTCCGCGCACATGGCCGAGGAAACCACCAAGGCGGCGGTGTCCGCGCCGCGCGGGATCGTCCGTTCGATCTGGGTGAGCTGGATCGCCGGCACCGTTCTGCTGGCCGGCATGCTGTTCGCCATCCAGGACTACTCCGGCGTCCTCAACTCGCCCACCGGCGTGCCCCCGGCGCAGGTTTTCGCCGACGCGCTCGGAACGACTGGGGCGAAGGTGCTTCTCGTGGTGGTGATCGTGGCGCAGGTGTTCTGCGGCAACGCGGAGACGGCGGCGTCAGCGCGGATGGTCTTCGCGTTCTCCCGGGACGGCGCGCTCCCCGCCTCGGGCCTGTGGAGCCGGGTGTCGGAGCGCACCGGGACGCCGGTGGCCGGGGTGTGGTTGTCGGTGGGGGCAGCCGCGGTGCTGGCGCTGCCGTCGCTGTACAGCACGACCGCGTACGGGGCGGTGACCGCCGTCAACGTGGTGGGGATGACGCCGGCGTACGCGGTGCCGATCTACCTGCGGCTTCGCAGGGGCCGGAAGTTCCGGCCCGGGCCGTGGAATCTGGGCCGCCGGGGGCCGTTGATCGGGTGGATCGCGGTGGGCTGGGTGGCGGTGGTGAGCGTGCTGGTGTGCCTGCCCCAGAGCTATCCGGTGACCGTTGACACCTTCAACTATGCACCGCTGGCGCTCGCGGTGGTGCTGCTGCTGGCGTGGTTGTGGTGGCTCAAGGCGGGGCGCTCGTACTCGCCGCCGGTCCAGCAGTCGGCCGAGTTGGTCGAGCTGACCGAGGAGGTCGTGTGACGAGCCGCCGCCGCGCAGGCCGTACGGCGACGATGCGGGCAGCCCGGTACCGCGTGGCTGGCAACTCGCCGATGGCAGCCTCTCCCACCGGGCCGCTGCACCGGCTGATGGCCGACTTCGGGATCGCGACGGTGCTGCTGGCGGCCGTCGATGTGCAGGGTCGGCTCAAGGGCAAGGAGTACGACGCGGCCTGGTTGGTGGACCGGTTGCGGTCGGGCCGTCTTGCCCCGGAGATGTGCGGGTACGTGCTGGGAACCGACCTGGCCATGACTCCGGCGAGCAGTGGGCCGTTCTCCTGGGCGAGCGGCTTCGGCGACGTCGGTCTGCTGCCTGACACGAAGCGGGCCCGGCTGCTGCCGTGGCTGCCGGGCACCGCGTTGGTGCTCGCCGAGCCGATCGGCGGCGGCTGGCCGCACCCGCTGGGTCCGGGCACGGTGTTGAACGAGCAGTTGCACCGGCTCGCCGGGCTCGGTGTGGTGCCGGCGGTGGGGATCGAGACGGAGTTCGTGCTGTACGAGGGCACCGCCCGGGATGCGGCTGCGGCCGGGTGGCGTGGGCTTCGCCCCGCCGTGTGGGACAACCGCGACTACGCCCTGGACCAGCCGCCGGTGGTACGGGAGTTCGGCCGACGACTCCGGGAGGTCCTCACGGGCGCGGACATGCCGGTCGAGGCTGTCAAAGGCGAGGGCGGTGCCGGCCAGATCGAGGTCACCTTCCCGTACGGGCAGGCGCTGGCCGCGTGCGAGCAGCACGTGCTGTTCAAGCACGCCGCGAAGACGATCGCGGACGAAGCCGGTTTGACGGCGTCGTTCATGGCGGCCCCGTCCACCGGGGTCGGCAGCGGCCTACACCTGCACGTGTCGCTGCACGACTTCGACGGCCGGACAATGCTGGCCTCCGACCCTGCCGACGGGACCGAACTGTCGGAGCTGGGCGAGCAGGCGGTGGCCGGGCTACTGACCGTGCTGCCAGACACCGCCCCGCTGTGGGCACCATACGTGAACAGCTACAAGCGCCTGCAGCCGCACTCGTTCGCCCCGGCCCGCTTCACCTGGGGCCACGACAACAGATCATGCGCGGTGCGCCTGGTCGGGCACGGCCGCAGCCTGCGGCTGGAGGTGCGGCTACCCGGCGCGGACGCCAACCCGATGCTCGCGCTGGCGGCCGTCCTGGCCGGTGTCCGGCACGGCGTCGAGGCCGGCCTCAAGCCCCCGCCCGCCACCCGCGGCGACGCCTACCTGAACCGTGAGGCGCTGCCCGTGCCGCAGTGCCTGGCCGAGGCACTCGCCGCCTTCGAGACCAGCGCACTGGCCGGCGAACTGCTCGACGAGCCGGTCGTCGCGCACCTGGCGCGCGTCGCCCGCCTGGACCTGGACCACCATGCCGCCCGCGTCACCGACGCCGAGCTGGAGCGCGGTCTCACCCAGGCATGAGCCCCGGGCCGGTCGCGGCGCCACACCCCCTGCCCGCGACCGGCCCGGTCCAACCTCACCCCTCACCCTCGCCCTCACCTGCTGGAGGACTCCATGGAGACCGTGGACACCGCCGCCCGCCCTCGCCCGAACGGCGACGCGAAGCCCACCCCTGATCGGCCCGACGTGCTGGCCCGGGCACACCTCGTCGATGCGGCGAAGCCCGGTATGGAGGGCCTGGCGCTGTGGCTGGTCTCCCACGGCCTGGACGTGACCGGCAGCATCGAGCCCGCCGACCAGGACGGCGCCGCTGCCGCCCGGTTGCGTGAGGCCGGGGTCGGCGTGGTGGTCGGTTTCGACGCGCGCAACGTCCGCGAGGACCGGACCTGTGTCGTGTGGTCGGGGGTGGTGGCCGCTCCGCAACCCGAATTCGACCGCGCCCAGGAGCTGAAACTGCCGGTGCTCGCCCGCGCGCACGCGCTCGCCTCGCTGACTGCGGGCTTCGGCCGGCAGCTGGTGGCCGTCGGCGGCAGCCACGACACCGCGACGGCAGCAGCAGTGCTCGCCGCCGCGCTGAACGACGGACGCACCGGCTGGATCCTCAACGCCCCCGCCCGGAACCGCCAGCCGGGGCATGGTGGCGACCGGCGGCTGGTGGTGGACCTGTGCCCGGACACCACCACCCACGAGGCCGCTCCCCTCAGGTCCTGGAATAACTACCGTCCCAGCACCGCGAACCCGCACCAGCGCCCGCAACCCTCGGTGACGCTGATCACCGCCGTCGCCAGGACCGTGCCGCACTTCGAGGACACCATCGAGGCCCTGAACGCCGCCACCAACCTCGCCCGGTCGTCCACCACGGTGGTGCTGCCGCTGTGGGACAAGGGCGCCACCATCGTGCACGAGAGACTCACGGACCGGCCCGACCCCAACGTGGCGGTGGTGACCGTCGGCCTCGACGAGAGCGCCGACGTGTGGGTCCTCACACCCCGGTGGCTCGGCGTCGAGCACCTCCTCACCCTCAGATACCAGGGCGTGCAGCACCAGTTCACCGTTGCAGTCATCGGCCGCCACCACGCCCTCGCGGCGTGCGCCGCCATCGCCACTGCCCTCGTCGCAGGCGAGGACCCGCAGACCGTGGCGACGCGCCTCGCCGCCTTCCGCGGCGTCACTCGCTCGCTCGCCATGCTCGGCACACAGTGCGGCATCACCGTGGCGGACTCCCGCGCCCGGCACCCGCGCGAGATCGCCCAGGACGTCACGGCCGCCCGGATGCTCACCGAGGGGAACGTGATCGTCGCCCTGGAGCCTGACGGCATCGCCCGCACCAGCGCCCACGCCGCCGAACTCGGCGCCGCCCTCGGCGACGCCGACCTAGCACTGCTCCTGCCGGTCGCCACCCCGCTGTCCGGACACGACGGGCCTGACCCGCTGGACGCCGTCGAGCGGGCCGCCGTCCGCGTCCTCGGAGACGGGGCGGTCCACCGCGTGCGCTCCGGCCCGTGCCAACCCGGCCCCGAGCAACGGATCGTCGAGATGGCCACCGAGGGCGACCTCGTGCTGGTCGTCGGAACCGGCCAGGCCGAACGGCTCGGGCCCCGCGTGCTGGACCGCCTCACCCCGACCGGCGCCCCGGGCGCCGACCGCCCGTGAACCGCCCGCCGACCACCGGAGACACCACCACCATGGCCGCCGCCACCCTGCCCGCCTACCACCTGACCGAACAGCAGGTCCGCCTGCTCGAACACATCGCCACCGAATCCACCGCCCGAACGATCGCGGCCGACCCCGAACTCCCGTGGGAGCGCGCCGACGTCGACGCAGCCGTCAAGGAGCTACTCACGGTCACTGGCACCCGCACCGCGCCCCAGCTCGTCGCCTGGGGCACCGCGCACCGCATCATCACCAACACCGCGCAGCCCTGCACCGTGCTCACCGCCAAATCCCGACTCCCCCGGCGCCTCCACCGTGTCCTGGTGGGTTGGGTCGGCGGGCGCACCGCCCCGGAGCTCGCGGCGGACTTCGACGTCGCGACCACCACCGTGCGCAGCTACGGCAGGGACTTGCGTGCCTGGCTGGGGGTGCGATCCCAGGTGCAGGCGAGCATCGCCGCGGTCCTGTCCGGTCTGGTGCTGCTCAGCGACATCGACCCGTCCTGGCCTTCCGAGCCGCTGCACCACGCCGTGACCCAGGGACAGGCCGCGTGAACTCCCGCCGCGCCTCGGGGTGGTCTACTTCCTCCTCGGAGTCCAGGTCGGATTCGCTGTCCTCTACCTCATCCGACACCGGGCCGACGTCTCCCAACCGCTCTAGCTGGCGGTCTTCGCCCTTACCGCCTTCGGCACCCTGGCCGTCGTGGACCGCCTGATCGCCCAGCAGGATCTGCCCCGGCCGGCCGGCTGAGCACCCGTTCCACCGCACCATCCCATGGCGGCCGTTTCGGGCCAGGGCCGCACCCCGACAACCGAGACAGAAGATGAGCACCTTACGACCTGCCGACGGACTGGCGGCCCGCGACCTGGACCGCCACCTGATCAACCATGCGGGCGTCCTCGTCGACGCCGCCGCCCTCGCTCAGCTGCCCGCCACCCGTCTGTCCGGCGCCGACCCGTTCCTCCTGGCCACGGGTGCCCCCGTGTCGGCCGCCGTGCCCGCCCCGCTGCTGCGGCTGCTGATGCGCGCGGGCTCCATGGCCGTCCCCTGCGCCCTGGTCACCGAGCAGCTCGGTCGCCACGTGACCGCCATGCTCGCCGCCCAACGCATCCCCAACGTGTGGTCCGCCTCCGTGAGTGCGGCAGAGTACCGCGAGCAGGGAACCAACCCCTACCGGGCCGCGGCCCGTGCTCTCAGGCTCCCGGTCGGGAGCTGCCTGATCATCGCGACCGATCTCTGGCTGCGCGAGGCCCGGGCCAGCAGGGCACGCCGCGTGCTGATCAGCAGCTCCGGATCCCTCAGCGTGGCCTCCAAGACCACCGATGGACTCAGCCCACGCGAGCACGATGTCGCTCTGCAGCTCGCCCTCGGCCACACCTACGAGGGCGTCGCCGGGCAGCTCGGCTGCTCCGCCAGCGCCGCCGCCAACCTCATGTCCCGGGTGATGCGCCGCCGAGGCCTCGCCGATCGCACCCGCACCATCGCCGACCTCATCATGTCGGAGCTGCTCGACACCGCCGAGCTGCGCGCGGCGCTGCCCGACCGGCTCCCGGAACTCGCCCAACGCGACCAGGAGGTACTCACCCTGCTCGCCACCCACGAGGTGCGCACCGTCGCACGGATGACCGGCATCAACCAGGACACCATCGGCGGCGTGATCACCCGGGCCACCACCGCCATCGGGGCCCGGACCCGCACCCACGCCGTCGTCATGGTCCTCCTGCTCGGCAAGCCCGGCCCGGTCGCCGCCTCCGGCGGTGCACCGTGCAGCTGACCGAGTACCCGCAGCACTACACCCCCGACGGCAGCCCGACGCTGTACCTGGCCGGCTCGGGCACCGGCCTCGCCGCCACCGTGCGCGCGGCCCTCGACCACCTCAGCGCCCCGGCCACCGGCCCGCGCTGAGACCGCCCGTCCGCGCCGGACCCACTGAAACGTGGCACCCGTGCCCGCCCACGCCGGGCCCGCCATCGAACACACGCAAGGCCGACACCCTCCCGAACGCGACGCCACCAGACCTATATCCCTGCCCAGTTCCCCGATTCCCACGACAGGAGCCTGATGCTCTCCAGCCCAATGCCGGCCCCGCTGATCGAGGACCACGCCCTGATCGGCAACACGCGCAGCGCGGCCCTGGTGACCCGTGACGGGTCGCTCAACTGGCTATGCCTGCCCCGGTTCGACTCCCCGGCCGTCTTCGCCGCGCTGCTCGGCAGTGAGGAGCACGGCTTCTGGCGCGTCGGCCCCGCCGGGTACGACGGCGCGCCGCCTGCGGCGAGCACCCGGCGCCGGTACCGGGGCGACTCCCTCGTCCTGGAACAGGAATGGGATACCCCTGAGGGATCCATCCGGGTCATCGACTTCATGCCCGCGCCCGACGACACCGACCACGCGCCCGCCGAGGTCATCCGCATCATCGAGGGCCTGTCCGGGGAGGTCCGCGTCGCCTCCGAGTTCCGCCCTCGCCCCGGATACGGGGCTCACCAGCCGGACATCCGGCGCGCCGAGCGACACGGTCAAGCCCACCCCCATGCCATCGGCGCCATCAGCGGTACCGACGCGTTCTGGCTGCAGGCCGGCCCGCGTCACAGCCCCGGGCGTCACGGCACCTGCCGCGCGGACTTCCCGGTCGCCGCCGGGCAGCGCGTCGCCCTCGTCCTCACCTGGCAGGAGGCCCGCCACCCCGCGCCCACCGTGCCCGACGCCCACCGCGCCCTCGGCCACACCCTCGCGTTCTGGCTCGCGTGGTCCTCCGGCTGCACCTACACCGGGCCGGACCGCGAGGCCGTGGTGCGCTCCGCCATCACCCTCAAGGCCATGTGCCACATGCACGGCGGGATCATCGCCGCCCCCACCACCTCCCTGCCCGAACAGATCGGTGGCGAACGGAACTGGGACTACCGCTTCACCTGGCCGCGTGACTCCGCGCTCGCCGTCTCCTCCCTGCTGCGGCTGGGCTTCGTCCAGGAGGCCGGGGCGTGGAGGGACTGGCTCACCAGTTGCCTGGACCCCTCCAACCTGCGGGCGCTCTACCGGCTCTCCGGCACGACGGACACCGACGAGGAGGTCCTGCACCACCTGCCCGGCTACGAGAGCTCCCGGCCGGTGCGGATCGGCAACGGCGCCGCCGGCCAGTTGCAACTCGACGTCTACGGCGAACTGGCGGACGCCCTGCTGCTGGCCGACGACGCCGGCCTGCCCCGCGACCGGGACGCCGACGAACTGCTGCTCGCACTCGCCGACCAGCTGAAGCGGCGCTGGCGCGAGCCCGACGAGGGGATCTGGGAAGTGCGCGGCCCACGCCGGCACTTCACCCACTCCAAGGTCATGAGCTGGGTGTTCTTCGACCGGGCCGCCACCCTCCTCGCCCGGCGCCCCGGCACCGGCCGGGCCGTGGCACGCCTGCGCGCGATGCGCGAGGAGATCCACACCGACGTCTGCGCCCACGGCGTCGACCCCGAGCGCGGCGTGTTCACCCAGTACTACGGCAGCCGGGAACTGGACGCCTCGCTGCTGCTCATCCCCGCCGTCGGGTTCCTTCCCGCCGACGACAAGCGCGTCATCGCCACCGTCGAGGCGATCCAGCGTGAACTGTCCACCGAGGACGGCTTCGTGCTGCGCTACCCCACCCACGACGACCGGTCCGGGGGCCACGTCGCGAACGTGGATGGGCTGTCCGGCCACGAGGGCGCTTTCCTGGCCTGCTCGTTCTGGCTGGCCGACGGCCTCGCCATGATCGGCCGCCTCCAGGAGGCGCGCGAACTGTTCGACCGGCTGCTCGCGCTGCGCAACGACCTCGGCCTGCTCGCCGAGGAGTGGGATCCACGGCTGGGGCGCCAAGTCGGCAACTTCCCGCAGGCCTTCAGCCACCTCGCCCTGATCGACACCGCACTGCGGCTGACCGCCTGCGGCGCCGTCCACCTGCCCGCGCAGCGTCGTCACGACCCCGTCGGCGCCCTGGCGGGCGTACGACTCTGACGGTTCTGCGCTACCACCCCAAGTCCACCCCGCGGTGAGAGGAGCGTCCATGGGCACGGTCACGATCGGCAGTTTCAACCTCGAACACGACGGCATCACCAAGAACCCCAGGGGAGGAGGCCACTTCGACAAGTGGTGGGCGGCCCACGAGGTGCTCGCGAAGTACCCCTTCGACGTCCTCTTCCGGCAGGAGATGAGCCACTCCGGCGCCGACGGCGGACGGCTGCTGTACGAGGCCGAGCGGCTGCTCGGCATGCGTGGTTTCCTCGCCCCCGCCTCACCGGCGGAGTCGTACAACCCCCCGGGGCTGTTCGTCCGGGAAGACACCTTCCGGGTGACCGGCGTCTGGCCGCAGGAGAAGGAGTGGTGGCTCCCGCCGTGCGTCGTGTCCGTGAAGCACGGCGAGAGCGGCGTGCCGCTCCAACTCGCCTCGGTGCACCTGAGCCCGCGCTCGCCCGAACGCCGCCAGATGGAGGCCCGCAGCATCACCACCTGGCACCGGCCCAACCTGGCCGTGCTCCTCGGCGGGGACTTCAACTCCTACAGCCGCTCCGGCCAGGAGCTGCAGCCGTTCCCGGACTGGCCGAACGTCGTCGACCGCAGCCACCAGGAACACCGCACCCGTGGCGGCGGCGAGAGCGACACCGAGCCCGACCGTATCCTCACCGCCGTCGGCATCGACGACATCGCGCTCCACGCGGCCGCCCGCCTTGGCCAGGCCGATGCCCTCGCGCCGACCGCCAGCCAGTACCCCGCGGTCGCCCGCCGTCAGGGGCATCCCCAGCGCATCGACTTCCAGCGTGCTTCCCGCGTTCTGCTGCCGGCGCTGCGGAAGTTCGAGGTCATCCCGCTGCCCGAGGTGTCCGACCACCCGCTCACCATCTCGGTCTGGGACACCGACGCGTTCATGAGCGGCCTCGCGCGCCAGCCGGTCTTCGACTACCGGCTCGCCGAGACCGTCACCCCCGCGGACTGACCGCCCCGGGGCGCGGCCAAGCACAGACAGACAGCCCGCAGCGGCAGCCCCGCCCACCGCCCCGCCAGAGCACCTCGACCGCCGCCACTGCCTGACCAGAACGGAGTTCTTCATGAAGAGCAGACCAGGTACCAGCCCTCGTACAGCCCTGGTGGGCGGCTCCGCCGTCCGGATCGGCGAACTCGCCGGCCACGGTCGCCTCAGCGAGGACCGGGTGATCACCACCGACCACGCCGTCATCGTCCTGGACGGCGTCTCCACCGTCACCGACGACCAGCCCCGAGGCGGCTGGTACGCCGACACCCTCGGCTCCGCCATCGCCCAGCTCCTGAACCGGGATCCGGGCATGGACCTGCGCCAGGTACTCGCCACCGCGATCGGCACCGTGGCCGACGAGCACGCGCTCCTCCCCGGCTCGTCCCCGGCCTCCACCGTGGCGATCGTGCGACGGCGCGCGCAGCGGATCGAGGCGGTGGTCCTCGGCGACAGCCCCGTTGTCGCCATCGGCCGCGACGGCTCGCTGCACCCGGTGCGCGACGACCGGCTCGCCGTGCTGGTGAACGCCCAGCCGCAGGTTCGCGAGTACCGCGACCTCCTGCGCGCCGGTCACGGCTTCGGCGAGCGCCACCGCCACATCCTCAAGGAACTGCGCGACTTCCAGAGCAGCGTGGTCAACCGCCCCGGCGGGTACTGGATCGCCGAGGCCGTGCCAGAGGCGGGCCTCAACGCGATCACCGCGTCGTGGCCGACCGACGACCTGGCCGAGGTCGTGATCGCCACCGACGGCATCTCCGCCGGCATCGAGGAGTACGAGCTGTACTCGTGGCAGGAACTCGCCCGCGCGTGCCGGGAGGACGGGCCACAGGCGGTCGCCGACGCCATCGACCGTGCCGAGCACGACGACCCCGCCGGGCAGCTCTGGCCCCGCTACAAGGCCGGCGACGACAAGGCGTTGGCCTGGTGGCCGTTCACCGGCGCCGAGCGGGTGAGTGAGCAGGAGGCCGCAGACGCCCCGGACGCCGCCGATCTGGTCACTATCGCGAACCTCAACGCCTACAAGCTGCATCCCCGCGACGTCGGCACCGAAGGGTGGAAGGCCCGGGTCACCGCGATCCGCGAGGTCGCCCCGGATGTCCTGTGTCTGCAGGAGATCCTGGTCGACGAGGACACACCCGAGGACGCCGACGAGAACGGGATCGTCGACGAGGCGAAACGGCACCACCGCTGGGACACGCAGGCCGCCGCCGTCATCGAGCGCCTGGCCCACGAGTGCGGACTCACCGCCACCACCGTGCGCTCCGACGGCAGCACCGGGGCTGTCGCGATGGCCCGCAACAGCCATCGTCCCTGGTTCACGGCCGTGTTGTGGAGCCCTGCCACGGTCACCCCGATGCCCGGAGGGTTCCGTGCCTACGGATCACCGGATTACTGGCACGGATGCACGACGATCCAGCTCGACATCGGCGCGCAGGCCCCGTTGTTGATTGCGAGCTACCACGGCGACCCGTTCCGACCGGACGTCCGGGCGGACGAGGCACGGCGGCTCAAGGGTGCGTTCCGCCGCACCGGCGGCGCCCGGCACGTCCTCGTCCTCGGCGACTTCAACTCGATCTCCGCCGCCACCGTCACCATCGACGGTGCGGAACGGCTCTACGACGCCGAGCCCTACACCGTCCAGGACCACGACGACCTCGAATACCAGTGCCGCCCCGAGACGATCGGCGACACCAACCTCGCCGACCGCCGGCCCACCGCCATGCTGCTGCGCCGCGGCTTCATGGTCGACGCCGCCGCCCATCTCCGCGTGCCGTGGGAGCCGACGGTGGGGCACTGGGAGGACGGCGAGGGCGACCCGGACCCGTGGGGGCCGCGCCGGATCGATCTCGCCCTGGCGACCCGGCCCGTGGCCCCGGCGCTGGTCGGCTACCGCGTCCACCGGAGCCCGACCGCCCTCGCGGCGTCCGACCACCTGCTGGTCGTGGTAGACGTCGCGCTGTCCAAGATCCTGCCCTGACCGGAGAGCACTGTGAGGAACTTCTTCGACGTACAGCGGATTTGGCCGAACGGCCCCTACCCGCACTTCCTGATCCTGCTCGACCGGTACCCGCAGTACGTCGAGTACGCGCGGCAGCACACCGAGGTCCTCGGCCGCTTCAAGCACCTGGCGGCGGTGCCGGCCCAGTGGCTGCACATCACCGTGCAGGGCGTCCACCACCCGGCCGGCCCTGAGCAGGTGAAGCGGCTGGAGGAGGAGGCCCGCGCGGAACTCGCCGACGTGGTGCCGTTCGAGGTCCAGCTCGGTCCGACGTGGCCGGGCGTCACCGCGGTCACCGTCGCCCCGTATCCGGAGGAGCCGATGGCCGCGCTCAACCGGAAGGTGCGGGCGGCGGCCGACCGGGTGAAGGGCCTCGAACTGCGCCCGGAGGAGAAGAGGTTCTGGCCGCACACCGCAATCGCCTACGCCAAGGCCGACGCCGGCCAAGCGGATGACTACCTCCTGAACCGGGCCTTGCGGCAGCTGCGACCCGAGCGGGTCACCATCACCGTCGATACCGTGCACCTGGTGATGCAGATCCAGGACCCGGACGCGGGCTTCTACCGTTGGGAGCCGGTGGCCGAACTTCCGCTCCACGGCAGCGTGTGAGCGCTACCGGTGCCCCGCGAAGCCGCGTGGGGCACCGGTAGCGTGCCGGGAAGCGAGCGACGAGACGGAGGGAGTCTGTGGAGATCATGCCCGTGGACAGCGACGACGAGGCCAGGCGGCGGGCCTGGGACGCCTGCGTGGAACTCACCACCCGCCCACCACTGGCGCCCCTGACACCGGCGGCCGACACCCCGGGCCAGCTCGTCCACGATGCGAGCGCCCTCGACACGGCGCTGGCCGCCATCCCCACCGGCGCACTACCGGCCAGCGTCGCCGTCACCGTCGGCCAGGCCCGCGACGGCCTTCGCCCGGTGCTGGCCCTGCGCACCGCGCTTGAGCAGTGGCGCGGCCAGAGCGAGGCGCCCGCCATTGGTTCGGGCGAACGGCGGTGGCCGCTGTACGCCGACCTCGTCACCGCCTTCGACGACGCCCGCCCGGCGCTGGAGAAGGCGTGGCTGGCGCTCGACGCCTTCTCCCGCGCCAACCCGGCGGGCCCCTCACCCAAGGGCTGGGCGACGCTGAACAGCCGGGTCATCCACCAGGGCCCGTACCTGACCATGCGGCGCGACGACGTCCGTCGGCCTGACGGGCACGAGGGCACGTACGAGTACATCGAGGTGGCCGACACCGTGCGCGTCGTGGCGCTCAACGCGAGCGGTGACGTCGCCCTGCTGGAGGATCACTTCTATCTGCAACCCGCCCACCCGGTCCTCCACCTCCCCGGCGGTGGCGTCGAGAAGGGCGAGGGCGTGCTGGTGGCGGCCGGGCGCGAGCTGGAACAGGAGACCGGGTGGCGGGCCGGACGGCTGGAGGTGCTCGGCCGCATCGACCCGCTGCCGGGCGCGGCCCGCACCACCACCCACCTTCTGCTCGCCACCGACCTCGCCCGAGGACAGGTCAACCGGGAGCCCACCGAGGCGGGGATGACGATGCGCTGGGTGCCCGCCGCAGAGGCGGTGCGGCTGGCCCTCGCCGGCGGGATACGGGAAGCAGGCAGTCTCGCCGCGATCCTGCTCGCCCAACCCCAGTTGCCCCCGGTGCAGCTGCTGTGATCGGGACATCGCACCACGGGTTGCCCGAGCCGGGCTGGCAGCAGTCGACCGTGAAGACGCTCAGGAAGATCACCGCCCGCGATCCGCGCATCCGCGACCTGCGGGTCCACGGCTCGGCCGGCGCGGACGGCGGCGATATGGATCTGTGGTCCGACCTCGACCTGGTCCTGACCGCGGACCACCACCCCGCCCAGGTGGCCGAGGAGTTCGCCAGCTCGGCGCTGTCCCAGCTCGGGCCGCTCTTCACTGCCAGCCGAGAGGCCACCGCCAACGGCTACGGGCTGCGCCTGGTGCTCGTCGACCTGCGCCGCATCGACGTCACCGTCCTCGCCAACAGCAACTCCCGTGATCCAGGTGCGACTGCCCCGGCGGCGGATCCGCTGGCGGAGCTGCTCGAAGCGTTCCGCTTCGACGCGGTCCTCGCCGCCGTCAAGACCGCCCGAGGTGACGTTCTGATCGGCTCCCACCTCGCCCTCCAGCTCGCACGTCACCTACTCGTCGCAGCGATGATCTTGCGTGACCGCCAGAGCGGGACGACCCACCACCGCCACGGTGGCACCGTCTGGGACACCTGGGCGGAGCGCCTGGCCGCAGCCCCCGTCCCCTACACCCGAGCGGGCATCAGCTCGGCCATCCGCTTCCATAGCGAGCAGCTGGACCGCCTCCTCGCTGAACAAGCACCGCACCTCGCGGGCGGCAACCAGCCGTTGCACATCCTGCTGGATGCCGTCGCCGCTCACGCCCCGGTCCGCCCCCAAGCTCCGGCGTGATGGGCACCGGCACCGCCCTCCCGCCACCACCCCAGTTTGCAGGCCGCAACGGCCAGACGTCCGACTCTCCGTCAGCTACCCTCGCACCACGGCGGACAGCCCCGAAGCACGGTGGCCTTATCCGATCGAGCCAAAGGTAGGACGGCGTGACCTGGAACTTCACCACGAGCCACATCGGCCACGACGGGGCCGGCCAGCTAACGTTGGAGATCTGCCACCGTCGCGCGGACTACGGCAACCGGTTCGGCGGGGTGTTCTGGCTCAGCACCCCGCCGCTGCCGGACGGGACACCCGAGCTCGACGTCTGTTGCCCGCTCTGCATGGCCGACCGCGGCCTGACCGTCTCCGGGGTCTGGGGCAGTCCCGCCCGGCTGACCTGCGTGTGCGCTCACTCCTGGACACCCCGGCTGCCCGGCCTCTCACCCGAGGACCTACTGCGGAGGCTCGTGCGCCTGGCCCGCGCATCGGATCCAGGTCCCGGTATGCCGTTGTGGCGGATGCGGGCCGACCACGACGCCACGCCGCCCACGCCACTCCAGCAGGCCGTCCACCCGCATGTCGCCGAGGCGTCTCACGCCCTCAACCGTCGCGAGTGGCAGTTCAGCGACCGTGAGTGCTCCGTGGCCTCCGATCTGCTGACGCAGGCCGGCTACCGGGCGTACTGGAGCCCCGAGGCGCTTGAGGCCCTGGCGAGGCAGAAGCGCGTCGACGAGGACCACCTCAAGTGGGTTCACGAAAACCTCCAGGCGCTGGAGGAGCACGGCAGAACGACCCGTGGCCGTCTCGGGCAGTTCCTGTCGGACTGCGCCGCCGCACTGCGGCCGGCCACCCTTCTGACCGTGGACGACCTGGAGCCCGGGAAGACGTGGTCCGGCATGCCGCCCGTCCTGGAGGACGCCCGAGGGGCGCTCGGCAGCGTCCACGTCGTACTGACCGCGGGCGCCACAGGCAACGTCGATTACTGACGCCAACATCATGGCCTACCGCAACCGCCCGGCCGCATGAGGTGTTCGGTGGGCCCCAGGGGCCCACCGCCTAGGATTGGCGCATGGTCAGCGATAGCGGGCGGCGGTGGAACGATGCCCGGGCCACGGCCCGCGGGTTCCAGCGGTTTGATCACAACGTCCGAGACGTCCTCGCCCTGATCTACTACCTGGTCACGGCTCAGGACAGCTGCAACGCTGACCAAGTCCCGCTCCGGTCCGTGCGCTACCGCCTGGCCAATCCACAACGCCTGCATCAAGAACTGCACGATCTTCTGCCCGGCCCGGCACGCGAGGAGGATTGGATCAGGCCGGTCGAAAAGGGCCTGGCCGACCTGACGCAGGCGCGGCTGGCCGAACGCGTTCAGGACTACGGCCCGTTCACCGGCCCGCCACCCGTGGAAGGGGCAATCTGGAGGCTCTGGCACGCGCTGAACGCCCAGCACGGCGTGCCGCTGGAGGACACCCTGCCGTCTGACATGATCACCGACGACGTGTACGGCCGGTACCAGTCAAGCGGGATGACCGTCTTCGAGTACGCCGTACGCGAGCTGACGACACAAGTCGACCAGCTTCTCCTGCCGGCCAGCGGAGCGTTGAGCCTACGGGCTCACGTCACGGTCACTGGCGGCGTCCACGCTGGACGAACTGGCCGCCTCCGCGCCGTCGCGTGGGGCACCGACGACGAGCAGCGCACCTGCACCGACACACCCGCCGTCTACCGGATCGACTTCGACGATCGACACGAGAGTGCCGACATCGCCCCCGGCAACCTCGAGAGGCTGCCCGAGTGGGACCGTGGGTTCGTCGTCGTCTACGCGGGCGAGCCGCTGCCCACCGAGTGGGCTGCCTCGGTGCTGCTGGCCGCTGCCGGCCCGTCGCCGGACTGGCACGACAGCGCCGTGGAGCACCTTCGGCAGTGGCAGGGCTACGGGCGGATGGTCGTCCTCCTGTCCCAGCCGCGCAACGGCCAGGCGCCGGGCCCCAAGGAACAGCAGTGGGTCGAGGAAGCCGCCGCCTGGGCCGACGAGATCATCGCCCTCGCGCCCACCGACCATTCCTCCCCGCCTCAGCTCACGCTCGGCCAGTCGGCCGACGCCCTCCACCACGCTGCGCGCCTGACCCTCTTCGCCCCGCCCGGGCACGCCCCGGCCCCCGAAGGCGCGCCTTCCTGGGCCGGAACCCACCGCGTCGCCGTCGCGCCCACGATCGCCGAGGCGGTCGAGGCCGCGCTGAGCCGGATCGGCCGAGGACACCGACGGACCGGCGGCAATCGGCAGGTGCCGCTACTCGTCGCCCGCTCTGCCGCGTTCGGCGGCTGGTACGAGGAGCAGCTGACGACCCGCACGGTGCTGGAGGAGGCCCGGGTGGAGTGGGTCTGCCGTCAGGAGCATGCCGGTGAGCCGATCTCCTGGTGGATCCTGCGCGCACGCCTCCGGCACAGGGACGGGTCGCGCAGCGAGGAGACCGTGCTCGCGCACCCGGGCCTGATGAGCGTGGTCGTTTACCACCCGCGGGAGCCGTGGACGGACACCGAGGTCGTCCTCCTCCCCAGCCCCGCCTCAGCACGAGGGAAAACTCGCGAGTTCCTTCGCCTACCCACCGTCATCAACAACGTGCGCGCCGGCGGAGGCAACACCGAC
The DNA here is from genome assembly GCF_044745805.1 of Kitasatospora sp. NPDC086801. Classification (NCBI taxonomy): domain Bacteria; kingdom Bacillati; phylum Actinomycetota; class Actinomycetes; order Kitasatosporales; family Streptomycetaceae; genus Kitasatospora; species Kitasatospora sp. NPDC086801. The sequence goes on along the minus strand of NZ_JBIVAX010000011.1, from coordinate 65,979 downwards.
CGCGCCTGGTCGTTCCTCGTGGAAGGGCTCAGCCTTTTCCTCGACTCCGATCGCCTGCGCGGGAGCGCGTTCCGCAACGACAGCCAGCTAACCTCGGCCCGACGCAGCGTCGTCCGGGTGGCGTTGACGGACGGGGAGTTCGACGACCTCCAGGACCGACTGGAGCTGAGCCCGGCCGGTGCGCCGGAGGTGTACCGGTTGGCTGACCTCATGGCGGACCCGGTCTGCGACTGGGCCACCCTGGGCGCCATCACCACCGCCGTGCAGCCCAACCCGCCGACCGCGTCCCTTGACCCGTGGGCGGCACGTCAGAGGGTGCTGCAGTGGCGCGAGGCTGTTCGCCGGGCCGCTACCCTCACCGCGCCCCACCAGGAGGTGCCGGACGATGCTGCGGACGCTGCCAGCGTCCGGGACGTCATCGCGATGGTGCTTTATGCCCTCCACCTGCGCGAACGACAGCCAGTTGACGATGTGTCGTGGTGGACCGTGCTGTTCCACCTCCGTAACGACCAGCACGTCATCGACCTGGTGGAGCAGACGCTCCAGGACAGCGGCCACGACGTGATCCCACGCCTCAGTTTCAGGTCAGCCGACCAGAGGAAAGCTGACCCCATCGCCCGGCGGTGGGAACGGCTGAACCGCACACGGAACGCCAGCCATCCGCAGGGCCCGCTCGCAGCCGAACCATACGACGGCCCCGACCACAGGCCCGATTCCCGACCCGACATACAGGGCAGCCGCAGCGGCAGCCGACCCAACACGATCATCAGGGCATGCATCCCTCGTGCCGCCGCCGCCGTCCACACCGTCCTGGAGGGCGGTTTCACCGAACATCAGCGCATCCGCGTCACGGCCGGCCCGTACGAGGGCCGCCCTGGCTTCGTCCTGCGCCCCGCCTGGAGGCTGGACCCCGAGACCTGGCAGATCGAGGTGCCCCCCACCACATACATCGTCGACCTCGACGGTCTCGACGCCGCGGTGGAGATCGGCTCCGGCCAGCTCGCCGGCCACACGGACGGGCACAGTCGGCCCGGCTCCCCACCTGCCACCACGAACGACCAGGCTGGCGACCAGACGGAGCGATAGGGTCAGCTTCGGCGTTGGCCCCAACGTGGCCCGCCGGACGCCGCTCTCCGGAGTCGCCGGCTCCCAGGAGCTCGGCCGGACATCACGGCGCCGCCGAAGGGTACGGGAGGGAAACTCGGTGAACGATCTGATGAATCAGCTGCCCCGTCCGCTGGTTGAGCGGATGGGCCGGATGAGCGGCATGGCGCTGCGCGGCATCATCGCGCTGGTCGACGAGGAGCCGGACACGTTCGCCGCCCTGGTGGACCGGATCGGCACCTGGGACGACGATCCGGGACGCACGCCGTACCCATCGCCCCGCTACAAGTTCGCGGTCACCGAGGCCCTGCGCGTCGTCAACAACGGCTTCACGGCTATCGAACAGCACGGCCCCCTCCTCAACGAGGCAGTGGCGGAAGGCGCTCGGCCCCTGATCGAGTCGTTCGCGCCTGCCGAGTTCCGCGACGCCGCCCTGCAGAAGCTGGCGACCTTCCCTCCCGGCACGGAGCCCATGGACCTCTCCGGCGGAGAGGAAGTCGGCCCCGTGGACTACGTCATCGCCGCGGCAGCGGCGGCGTGGATCGCTCGCGGCGCGGGCGGGCGCGTAGCGATGCTGCAGAACCTGCGGCTGGCCCTGTTGAAGGAGGTACGCCGCGCGGAGAGCGTAGCCACCGGCACACCAGAGCGCGAGCAGGTCAACGACGTCAGCGACGCGGACGCGCTCGCCCTGCTCGCAGACCTGTATGACGAGGACTACGTCCGGCTGATCCCCGGCCCCCGTGACCGCGGTCCCTGGGAGTGGGACATGCTGGCCCTCCTCAAGGCACACCTGCTGGAGACCCCCGCCGACGCCACCACGCCCGAACAAGCCCAGGCTCTCAAGGCCAAGCTCGTGACCCTTCTGCAGGCCGCCGTGGCCACGGTCAAGAAGCCGAAGGCGCCCACGGCGCGCCCGGTCGGCAAGCGGGTCCAGCCCAAGCGCCAGCCGAAGAAGAAGCGAAACGGCAAGTAGTCGGCGGGCTCAGGATTAGCCGGATGCCGAGGGCAGGTCTTCTGCCCGACCCGGCAGGGCCCGTCTCGCTGGACCCCGGGCGGGCAGCAGAAATTCCGTTGCCCGCCCGGGCTGGCTAACGATTCCATGGCCACATGGAGACGACAACTCCCTTGGCTGTCAGCAGCTTTCACCGTGACGGCTACTGCGTTGTGCCCGATGTCCTCACCGCCGAGCAGGTGGACCGCTGGCGTTCGGCGCTCGCGCAGCACGTTGCGGCCCAGCCGCCCGAGCCCGGCCGCACCGGCCCGTACTTCCTGTGGCCGACCCTCGCCGATCACGCCGACCTGCGTGCCCTCTACGAGGAGAGCGGCATCGGGGACGCCGTCCGCGCGTTTCTGCGGTCCGACCTCACCTTGCCTGCCCCGGAGGTCGCGCAGTTGGCGCTCACCCTGCCGCCGCACCTGCACCACCCCGGTGCTCCTCACATCGACGGCCTCACCCCCACCGAGGACGACGGCCGCCCCGGCACGTTCACCGTCCTGGCCGGCCTCCTACTCACTGACCAGCGCGAGATCGACCGAGGCAACCTCTGGGTCTGGCCAGGCACGCACCTGAGCACGGCAGCGTGGCTGCGCCACCACGGCGCGGACGCGCTGCGCGACGCGACGCCCTACCCGCCCGTGGAGCTGCCCACCCCGCTCCAGGTGACCGGCACGGCCGGAAGCCTGGTCCTCGTCCACTACCTGCTCGCCCACAACATCGGCGGGCACTTCGGTACCGCCGCCGACGAACGCCGCGAGACCGTGTACTTCCGGCTGCGCGCCGTCGGCCACCGCGAACGCTGGCGCGAGGTTGTGACGGACCCGCTGTTGGAGTTCGCGCTTCCGGACCTGACGGGAGGCTCCGTCACGAACGACGGGCGATGATCACCTCCGTGCGGATCGTCTGCTCAAAGGTGCCCGCCGGGTCGAAGGCCAGCAGGGCCTCGCGCACGTCGCTCAGGAACGCCTTCGTGTCCGGGCCGAGTTGGCGCGGGCTGCTGTAGCTGTAGGAGAGCTGCAGGCCGGCCACCTCGTCCGCGGTTCGGGCGATCGTCCGGTCCCAGTACGCGGTCTCGATCCGGGAGAACGGGGAACGGGCCAGCACGTCCTGGTGGCGCTCGGCCGGGTGGGTGTAGGTACCGCGCCCGGCCCGGCGCTCCGGGCCGAGGTACCGGACCCGGACTTCCCTGATCGTGTCCGACCAAGGCGGCGGGGCAATGTCGCCCGGTGCTCCGCCGGAGGCCAGCACGATCGCGCCTCCGTCGTCGATGAGGGCATCCAGGTCCTGGGCGACGGCTGCGCGGTCCATCCAGTGGAAGGCGGCTCCTACGGTCACCACCCGGAGCGGCGGCAGGTCCATGCTGGCCAGTTGTGCCGCCTCGCCCAGGCGCCATTCGATGTTGGTCACGCTGTCCGCGGCGGCAAGCGCTCGGGCCTCGGCGAGCATGCCCGGCTGCGGATCGACGGCGATCACCGAGTTCACCATTCGGGCCAGCGGAAGGGCCACCGCTCCAGTGCCGGTGCCCAGGTCCAGTGCGCACCCGGTCCCGTCGAGGCCGAGGCGCTCTGCGACATGGATGAACATCCGCTCGTCGTAGCCTGGCCGGTAGGCCGCGTAGTACGGCGCGCTGCCGTCGAACAGCTCCGCCGGCTCATTACTCATCTCCGCCACGCAGTCATCCTGCCACCGCCGCCCAGGCCACATCGGTCGAGCTCCGCCCTTGGAACGAAGTAACGGCCGAAGCGCCCTTCTCCTGGAATCTACGCCGCATTCCGCGAGGTACGCGGGCGCAGGAAGTGGAGGAGGTCCGCGGTGATCACGCGGTAGCTGCCGCCGACTTCCACGACGGTGACCGGGTAGCGGCCCTCCCTGACCATGCGGTATCCGACCGTCCGGCCGAGCGAGAGGAGCTCGTTGGCCATTGAGAGCGGTATCGCCGGCGGGAGGGCAGCGAGAGCTTCCGGCGAGTACTTTCCCGACCGGGCAGTCCGGACTGCGTTCACGGCAACTTCCCTCCCAAGCGATGTTCTCTGTGCGAGAAACATCTATCACATCTGCCCTGGACGAAGAAGATGCCTCATGTATTCTTCCCTTGTGACAGAATTCAAGGAGCAGTGGCCGGCTGCGCTCACGGCGCGGATCGCCCAAACAGTCAAGACGCACCGAGCCCAGCGTGGCATGACGACCAGCGACCTCTCGGCAGCATGCGCGGCACGAGGGGTACCGATCGCCGCCAACACCATCACCAAGATCGAGAAGGGTCAGCGGGACTCGCTCAAGGTGGAGGAAGCCCTGGTTCTCGCCCACGCCCTCGATCTGCCGCTCGTAGCACTGCTCATCCCGCTGGAGGGCCAGGCCGATGTCGACCTCCTGCCCGAGGTGACCCTGTCCGTCTGGGAGGCAGCCGCATGGGTCACCGGCGAGGACCACTTCGGCGAAGCACCACCGCCAGGGACGGCCCGAGCCGTACTCGCGGTCTTCCGCGAACACGACGTCGATGTTCGCACCGCGCTGATCTCCACCCGCGAAGCCCACAGCCGTCGCCTCCAGGCACGCCAGGCCCTCGGGTCGGCTCGCTACGAGCAGCTAGCTCGCCAGGCGGACGAACTCGACCGCATGGCCCACGAGGACTGCACCCGACTCAAGGCCGTCCGAGAGCAGATGCGAGCCGACGGGCTTCAGCCGCCACCGCTGCTGGCCGCTCTGGAGTTCGTCGACGCCCCCAGCAATCCGGCGCTGGACTGAATCCAACTCCCCGTTCGGGACGCGACGCTGATCGCCGCCGCGCCCCCCGAACTCCCCGCTCTCCGTCACACCTGACGGTCTCCGAGACGGCTTTCGCCTGCCAGCTTCCGCCCGTCCCGGAGACCCAGCCACCCCTTGGCCATCGACCAGAGAGGGCTCGCCCCATCATGCCGTATGCCCAGACACGGGCCGCACGCAGTGCGCTTCCCCCTTCGCTTCCGTCCACCCAAGGCTGCGTCTGCTCGTCCTCGGACGCTCCCGCACTTCTGCACACCGCCGACGAGGCCGCCGCGATACTCAAGGTCAGCCCCGCCACTCTGCGTCGCTGGCGACGCGAGGGCACGGGGCCGGCCTACGTCAGGGTCGGAGGCCGGATCGGCTACCGGCACCAGGACCTCGCCGACTACCTGGCCAGCTGCCTCGTGCTTCCGAAGGTGGCGGCCTGATGACGGCGCCCGAGCGTATCGACGCCCCGGTCGGTGTCAAGCTCCGCACCGACATCGAGTACCGGGCCGGCAACCCCAACCCGTACCGTGCCAGGGTTCGTTGGACCGACCCGGCCGACAGTCGCATGCGCCTTTCGCGGTCCACCATGTTCCCGACCGAGGACTCCGCGCAGGACTGGCTGGACCGCATCATGAAGGCGGCTGGCCGAGGCGTCAGCGTCGATCTCGCCACCGCCTCGCTCGGGGAGTACGGCGACTCCGTGATGGACCTGGCGATGCGCGGTCTCGAACTCAAGACCCACGCCCCTTACATGGCAGGCTGGCGCCTCCGCGTCAAACCCACCGTTGGCCACCTTGAGGTCGTCGGCATCACTGCTGGCATCGCCGACCGCGCCCTCAACTCTTGGATCGCCGACGGCGCGGGCGTCTCCACCCTCAAGAACACGGTCGCGGTGTGGGTCAGGGTCATGGAGCAGGCCATCCGCGACGGCATCATCGAGATCAACCCCGCCCGCCTGAACGGCTGGCAGAAGCTGATCAAGACCGCCGAAGACGAGGAACACGACCCCCGCGGTCTCGCGCTGCGCGACTGGGACACCCTCGACCGCCTCGCCGACGCCCTGGTGGCCGCTTCGTACAACCAGTACGACGGCTGGGGCGACGTCGTACGCTTCGCTGGCGGCACCGGCGCTCGCATCGGCGAGGTCTCCGGCGTTCGCGCGGGCGACATCGACACCGACAAGTGGATCTGGCGGGTCTGCCGACAGACCACCACCGCCCCCGGCGGACTGATCGACAAGGGCACCAAGGGCAAGCGTTCCCGCCTCGTTCCGATCATCCCCGAGCTGCGGCCCAACATCGCCTGGCGGATCTCCCGGGTGGGCAACCGCTCCGACGCCAGGCTGTTCACCGGCCCTCTCGGCGGCCGGATCACCACCGCGGTGTTGCGCGACGCCACCCATTGGGATGACGTCGTCGTCCGGCTTGGCTACGAGTACCTGCGCCGCCACGACCTCCGCCACACCGCTCTGACCTGGTTCGCCGACGCTGGCGTCCCGCCCCATGTCCTCATGCGAATCGCCGGACACGGCCAACTGACCACGACTCAGAGGTATCTCCACCCCGACCTGCGCTCCATCGAGCGCGCCGGCGCCCAGCTCACCGCCTACATCAACGCCTCCCGCGGCCTCCCCGGCCCGAAGGTTGAGATCGAGCAGATCCGCCAGCTCGCCCTCTCGGCCTGACGTCATCAGCACCGGCAACGGCGCGGGGTTGGGTTCCCACGAAGTAGTGGAACCCAACCCCCGCTGTTGCCTTCCGGCTCCGCTCGGGGTGATCGGGCCGCAGGTCCGAACTATCCTCAGCCGCATGTCATCCCTCGCAAATGACCCGCGCCACCAGAAGCTGGTCGGCGTGCTGATCCCGCTGCTGCGCCGTGCCTGCCCGCCCGACGCGGGCGGCTACGGAGGGACCTATGAGCTGCGTCTTCTGCCGAGTGAGGTCGAGGACTTGGGCGGTCTCCCGCTCATCCGGTCGGCGATGCGCAAGGCGGCGCGAGAACTCGGCTGGTCGAAGCTGCAGACATACGGCTCCGTCAGCGCGACCGTGGCGCTGGCCGGCGTCCTAGACCAGCGAGAAGTCCCCAAGGAGTTCGCAGCGGCCGTCGAGCGCTACAAGATGGCCCAAACGCGGGATGCCGCCGAGGCGGTCTCGAAGAGGATCGCCACCGGAACCCCCCACGCAACCCGCGGCTCGGTGTTCGTGACCGCCCAGGAGTTCCGAGCGGCATTCGATGCGGCCGACGATGCATGAGCCAGGAGTGAACGGCCGCGCCACCGCCAAAGTGCCCAGCCGCCCAGGCCGTTGAGTAGCAGGACCGGAGCCCCGGAGCTGACGACAGCGATTCCCATCCCCGGGTCATGACGAGGCGCCGTCCATGAGAGCCACCACGGCTTCTGTGATGCAGCCTTCCTGTTCGACCGGATAACCACGGCGGAGGCAACCGTCAGCCAGCGCCGCAGCAGGGCCGTCAAGCATGGCTCGAAGATCCCGCCAGACAGGACTGTCCGGAGTCCAGGGGGCCTGTGGCAGATGGCCTGGTGTCAGCCCGACGTCGCAGATGACGGTTCGTTCCCGGGCGGACGGCGTCAGCGAGTTCCAGATGGCGGTTGCGATCCGGACTCCGCCGAGGTCTGCGTCGGGGGCGATGATGACGGTGTCCGCCTGCTCGGCGAGTTCAGAGACGTGCAGGCGGATGTCGTAGCTCGGCATTCCGGCGTGGTAGATGATCCCCGGTGCTTCCTGGCGCATCCTGAGCACCTCGTAGACGGCGTCCGCGGCTTGGAGGTTCTCGATCACGACCAGGGTTCGACTGCCCAGCTGAAGGTGGAGGTCCGGGGTCGCGGCCGGGATGAGGACGATCCCGAGGTTGTCCAGGGGTCGGCGTTGGCCTTCCGGCATCGCAGTGATGGGTCCACCGAGGCCTATCCTGCTGTGCCCGCGAAGGCCGATCGCCTCAGCCAGGGCGGTGGGGACTCCGGTCTCGCGCAGCGCGCGGATCGCGTCGTCCCAGGTCTTGGAGTTGCGGGTGTGTGCGAGGGAGAACGCGCGGGTGCCGGTGTGGCGGGTGCCTTGAGCCAGGTCGTGGGCCAGTGCTGCGAGAAGGGCGATCCGCTTGTTCGCAGGTGAGGGCCTTTCCAGTTCGCGGGTGAGTGCTTCGTCGAGCCGTCGTAGGTCGTCTTCGACGATGCCTTCGGGCAGTTCCTGAGGGTTGGCGATGGCTTCGCGGGCTCGGAGGAGCGCGCGGGCGCGACGTTGTGCCTGTACGTCGCGGGCCTCCAGGTGGACCCGGGCGTGGCCGCGGCCTGCGGTGGTCAGGTGCCATCGGGTCGGGGCGCCGAGGGTGAGGTCGGCGGTGACTTCGCAGCGCAGGGTCACGGTGCCAGCCCGGACGAGTTCGACGGCAAGTGTCCAGGCTTCGTCGCTGAAGCGTGCTTTGACGGTGGACCATGTGCGGGTTGTCGCGCCGAAGATGAAGGTGCGGTCCCCTTGCCGGCGGGTGGAGAGGAGGAGATCGAGTGCGGCCGGATCAGGTGGTACGGCAGGTTGGAGGTCGACGTGGGTATCCCGCAGCCGTTTCCCTCTCGGCCGCACGATGCGACGGGTTCCGTCGTCCTGGCGGCTGGTGCGTTGGACGAAGCGCGCGGCCAGCCCGGCCGGTGTTCCGGCCAGGTGGACGACCGGGCCGTGGTGGGGCTGGTCCGCGGTGCCGGTCACCACCAGGTGCGTCCTGCCAGGAGGGCTTCGAGGGTGATCTCGACACGCTCGTTGTTGTCGTCGTAGCCGAACATCCGGGTGGCGGTGTTGAGGGCCTCGGTGTGGCTGGGGTAGTGGAAGTAGAGGATGCCGCCGCAGAAGTCCGCGGCGTCGTCCATCAATGTCTCCTGGCAGGTCCCCAGGACGGTGATGCCGTGCTCCTGGGCGGTTCCGGCTATCGCCGAGAGGACCTCCCGGCGGTGGTGGTAGCCCAGCGCGTCACCGAGTTCGTCGAGGATGAGGAGCCGTCCGCGGGGGTGGGGTGAGGCGAGGAGCGCAGCGAGGACGAGGTGGATGGAGAACAGCTTCTCCTGCGCGGCGTTGGTGATGTTGTCGTACGGGAGCATGGAGCCCGCGGGAGTGCGCCGCCAGCACGGGGTGATCTCGCAGCGCCACAGATCGGAGAGTGACGCCGGCGGTGTTAGCCTGCGGCGCAGCTCGGCGCCGTAGAGGCCGGCTGCGCGGTTGAGGCGGTCAAGTGCGTTCTCGATGTCCTGGAGAGCTTGGTCGAGTCGCAGCGTAATGCTGTCCTGCATGGCGTGGACGCTCTGCTGGAGATCGGCCACGGTCCGCCTGCCGGCGGTGAGGCCGAGTTCGCGCTCTTCTCGGTTGGTCGTGATGCGGGTTCGCGTTCCGCGGTCGGTATCGGCTCGGGTGTCGAGCCAGTCCTGGATCGCTGTGGCTGGTGCCTCGAATGCTTCGGCGCCCGGGAACTGTCGTGTGCCTTCGTCTCCGGCCTGGTTGGTGCGCAGGTGGATGGCGTTCGCGATGGCGGGGGTGGGGGCATTGGCGCCGGTGATGGAGTTGATGCCGAGGTCGGCCATGGCTTGCAGGAGGTAACGTCCCGCGTTGTCTCGTAGTGAGATCTCGCTTCTGCGGTCGGGGGGCTGTGCGTCGGGGTCCGGTTCCTCGCCGTCTCTTGGCCAGCGCAGTGCGGTGAGGGCCTGTTCGCGGCTGCCGGCCCGGTCGAGCCAGTACGTGGTGTTCAAAGCGGCGAGTTGTCGGTCGGCCTCCTCCATCTGCGCCGTGACGGCCTCCTGCTGTTGCCTCGCGTCGCGCAACTGGTGCTCTGCGTTCTGGCGTTGAAGGACGAGGGTCTGTTGTTTCACGAGAGCGGCACGCATGTGCTGCTCGGCCGATTCCGCGGCCTCCAGCAGGTTCTGCAGCTGGGCTTCGGCCTGGGCGAGCGCGCCCTCGATCGTTTGGCGAGCTTCGCGCAGCGTGGCGGCTCGCTCGGCGTGTTCGAGGCGGCTGACGAGCAGCTCGGCGTCGGCCTGGGTGGTGTGGGCCCGTTCCACGGTCTGCTCGGCTGTCCCCAGGGCCGCTGCGGTCTCGTCGGCCACGTGGCGCAGGCGTTCGAGCAGGGCGTCTCGGCCGGTGATGGGTTGCGGGAACCCGCCCAGGACCCGCAGGCCGAGCTCGTCGTCGAGCGCGGCGATGGGGTCCGTCGTGGTCTGGAGTCGTTCGGCCAGAGCGTGGAGGAAGGGCCGCAGGGCGGAAGGCGCGAACGCTGGGGAGCGTGCTGATCGGCCGTGTTGGCGAAGGACCAGGACCGCGCCGGGCAGATCGGCCAGTGCTTCGGTGGCCTGGTCGGCCTGGCCGGCGTCGATGCAGACCGCGTCGCGGTAGAGAGCGAGGCGCGCCTCCCAGCGGGCGCGCTGGCCGGCTGGGATGTCGAGGCCGTCCAGGAGGCCGACGGCCTCGATGCCGGCGGCATCAAGGATCTGCACGGCGCGCCCGGCGTTGCCGTAGTGGCCGCGTTCGGCCTGCTCGACGTTGCGTACGGCTTCGGCGTGGGCGGCGTTCGCGGCGGTGCGTGTGACTTCGGCGGCGAGCGTGCTCCGGCGTGCTTCGTCGGCGAGCGGGCGGGCGTCGGCCAGGGTGCCGTGGGCGCCGGCCGCTTCGTGTTCTTCCTCCTGGATGCGCTCCTCGGTGCGGGTGATGTCGTTCTTCAGACCCGCCGATCGGGTACGGGCTTCCTCCAGCTGGTTGGCAGCCCGTTGGCTCTTCTCCGATGCTGCGCGCAGGGCTTCGTCGGCCTGTTGGCTGTCGCGCACCGCGTCCAACTCGGTGGTCGCGCGCGCAACAGCGCGCTTCGCATCGTCGAGTGGCGTCTTGAGATCTTCCTTCCCCTGCTCCAGCTGGTCTCGTTTGGCGAGGACGTCGAGCAGGCCACGGGCGTAGTGCAGTTCCCAGTACTCGTTGGCCTGGGCCAGGTTGGAGCGCGCCTTGTCTCGCTGTTCAACTGCGTACAGGGCTTGCTCCTCCTCGTCGCGGGCGTTCTCGTTCTCTGCTGTCCGCTCGGCGAGCTGGGCGATGGCGCCTGCGAGGTCTCGACGGACGTTCTCGTCGGTTTCGAGTAGGTGGGCCCGTCCGGTCAGGTCGATCAGGGCCGCGCCGATGCCGGCCGGGGTGAACAGCCCGGTCTCCAGCTTCAGCAGCGACGGACCGCCTCGGCGCTTGCCCCGGGACGTGAGGTAGGCGAGACAGCGCGGGACCGGTCCGTAAAGGCGTTCGGCGTACTGGATCGCCCCGAGCGGCGGACCTGGGAGTGACTTGAAGATCGCTGAGGCGGCCTGGTGGCGTTCCTCGTCGTCGTCGGAGGTCGCAAGGTGGATCCCGGGGGCGTGCCGGACCTGGACGTAGGGGGCGGTGGCGGAGATCCTCATCCATACGGTGTGGGCGGTGCCCAGGACGTCGTTCGGATCGACGAACATGCCCGCGATGAAGCCGAACGTGGCTGCCGGGTACCGCTGGGCGGCGACGCCGGCGGTGTCGGGTTCGAAGAGCAGTTGGGCAACGGATGCCGGGCCTGCTCCGTACATGCGCCACTCCGGGTCGCCGAGTAGGAGCGCGACGGCTGCGAGCCAGCTGGTCTTGCCGCTCTCGTTGGAGTCCTCCGGGCCTTTGCCGGTGACCGCGACGAAGCTTCCGGGCACGGTGACGACGGCAGCCGAGGGGTGACGGGCGATGTCGAAGGTCTGCACGGCCACCAGCTGGCGGTCGCCGATGATGCCCAGGTCGATCTCTCGGGTGCCGGTGGGTTCTTCGGGGGTCGGGTGGGTGGTCATGATTCGAGCTCCTCGGCCGGCCGGGACTGCGGCGCCGTGTCCTGTCGCTCGCGTCGGCGTCGGATGACGTCGGCGTACAGGGAGTCGGGCAGGGTGACCAGGACCAGGTCCTCCCACAGACGGGCCGACTGCGCGTCGGTGAGCCGCAGCAGGGCGGGACCGGGCAGGATCTGCCCGCGGTACCCGGTGCGCAGCAGGCGCCGGGCCTTGAGCCGTCGTAGCGCGGGACGCAGCAGCGCGTAGGTGACCTCGGGATCGTCGTTCCTGTAGAGCTCTGTGATGGAAGTGCCGGGGCCGTCGCTGAGCCAGGAGGTGGACTGGTGCTTTCTGCTGGCGCGGGGGATCGCCACGGTGCGCAGCAGGACGATGGCGAGCACGGCGCGGTCGACTTCCGGGAGGAGACCGATCCCGTCGGCTGCGAGCTTGCGGGCCACGGTGTCGTCGTAGCCGCTGGTGTATCCGGCGATGGTGCGGTGCTCGCGGGCGATGAGTGTGCGGCCGGTGGCCTTCAGGCGGCTGGCGACGGCGGCTCGCAGTGCGTCGTCGGCGAGGGCGGGGAATGCGTCTGCCGGGACCAGGCCGTCGGTGGTTTCCAGGGCGGCGACGGCCGCCAGGACCAGGGTCTCCTCCCGGTCGGAGAGGGTCTCGGTCATGGTTCGCTCTCGTCCGGTGCTCGGTTGGCCGTCTCGGGTGGGTGGGGCAGGTGGTCGTGCATTCGACGTACGGCCTCGGTGAAGGTGTCGGGCAGGGCTGCGACTGCGGGACCGAGGCGCAGGTGTGTGCCGTCGCTGTAGATGAGCAGCAGGAGGGGCAGCTCGGTGTCGAGGGTGTCCTTGACCGTGTTGGAGTCGGCGCCGATGTCTACCAGGGTGTCGACGATCAGCGCGCGGTCGAACGGCTCGCCGGGGTAGGGCGGCTGGCGGACATCTCGCCATCCTGCCGCGAGGCACACGGCGAAGGTGACGGACTGGGTCGGGCTCAGGCGCCTCACCGGGTAGGCGGCCGTTTCCTCCGGTACGGGGGGAACGGACCATCCCAGGGTCCGCACTTGGCGAATCGCGCCTGGCCGGCCGGAGGTAAGTGCCGGTGGCGGGACTGGGCCAGCGCAGTCCACGAGGCGCCGACCGCACGCGATGGCCCGGCGCTGCGCCGCCTCGACGGCCTGTGTCGGCAGGCTGCGGGTGTCGACCAGGCCCTGGGCGCGGGCGGTGGCGAGGATGCAGGCCGTGTCAGGCGCTTCCATGGTGTTCCTCGTGTCTGCGGCGGTGCAGGTGTTCTGGTGCCTTGGCATCCTGCCGGTTCAGGTAGACGGGGTGGAGGTAGGTGACCCAGCCGATGCGGTCGACGATCAGGTTGATGCCGATCTCCAGGCGGTACGGCGCGTACGGGTCTGCGTCGAGCCCGATCAGGTCTGCGAGCAGGCGGGCGGCGGCCGGCCAGCGGGATCGTTGGAGTTCGGCGGTGAGGTCCGCGCGGTCGCCTTCCACGAGAACACGTTCGGCCAGGTGGTCCTGACGGCTGCGTTCGCGGACCCGGGCCTCGCCGATCCGCTGTACGGGGTCGCGCTCCGGTGGCACCTGCGGCATGGTCGGGCGGCGCCGGAGCCGGGTGTAGGGAGCGAACTCCTCGACCGCCTTCATCAGCATGCCCGCATCGATCCACACGGTCGGCGGGTCCGCCACAAGATCGGCACCGAACTGACCGAGGAGGGCCGGCGGGGCGTGTCGGGCGGCTTCGAGGTATTCCTCCGCGCTGAGCACGGCAAAGTCGAGGGTGCGTCCACCTTGTTCGACGATCCGCTGGATGGCGGCTGCCAGCGCCCGCTGGTAGCGCTGCTCGGCGTTCAGCAGGGCTACTGCCTGGTAGTCGAGGGCGTGATCGTTCGGGAAGTGATCGGAGACTTCCTTGTTGAGGAACTCCACCTTCTCGGTCAGGCCCGGGAAGTTGTGTTCCCGCTGTTCCTCGGCCAGCTCTCGGATGCCGGCGACGGCGACCAGCCGCTCGAGGTGAATCGCGTAGAGGCTCAGCATCTGCCGGCTGTACGCCATGCCGGCCTCGATGGCGGCCCGGTCGCGGGAGCGCTGTTTGATCAAGGATCTGGTCTCGTCGAGCAGCGCCGCCAGTTCGTCGATCCCCCGGTGCCGGCGCAACCGTTCGTGGACCAGGATGGCGGGCCCAACGGCAGGATGCAGCGCGTAGCGCTGTTGGTGCTTCTTGGCGAGGTAGGGCTGGATCGCGCCGTAGTGCTCGAAGATCGCCCATCGGGCGTCGAAGAAGCCCTCACCGTACTGCGGTGAGCGCCTCTCCTCGATCAGGGCCCAGACGTCACTTTTGGTCGGCCCTCCGGACGCCTCACTGTCCGCGAAGGCGGCGACGATGTCGCGGGCGACTGCGAGCGCTTCCGGCCCTTCCAGGAGCGCTTCCCTGAACTTGGCGACCACTGCGCTGAACGCGCGCACATTCAGGGCCTGCTGCCGCGGGCTGAGCTTGCCCGGCAGGTCGCCTGGCCCCTGGGGCTCGCCAGGGGGTGGATCTGTGTTCACATGCGGCACTTCCAAAACTTCCAGCGCGAACGACACCATTGTCCGCTTATGTCACGTTCGCAACAAGGGCTCCCTCTGGGCTCTTTCAGATGAATCTCAGACTCAACCGGTGATCGGCGACTCGAGCGCAGAGAACGATCAGACCGGAGAATGCCAGCCGGGTGCCCCAGAAGCTGGCGCTCCACCGTGGACGCCGTTCGCTAGCCTGCAGCCATGTCCCCCGACCCGCGCACCTACCGCCTGGACCTCGGCCGCGTCCTCAGCGCCGACGTGCCTCTCGGCCCCTTGTCGAGCATCCCTCTGAGCTGCTTCACGACTTCTTCTTCCCGGAACGGGAAGCTCCACGGGGAGCAGACGTGCGGATTGCTCCGTTCCTCCCGAACCGTCGAAGCGACAACGGTGAAACTGGGCGAGGTGGCGGAGCGGTTGTGCGGCACCTGCTTTTGGCCGATGCCTTCCGATGATCCGCTGGTTAAGTTCACGAGCTCGGTCCGGGACGTACTGAGAGCGACGGCGCATTCCGGCCCTGATCCTTCGCCGGACGTGGACTTCGCCCCCTCCGACGAAGCTGACGCCGCTGCAGTGCTCGCCCAAGGCAACTACCCCAAACGCGACGGGCGCGACCAAGCGGAATCGGACCGGTACGCCCTCGCCCGTTTCATCCGCGAGCGTCACCACGGACACTGGCGCCACCTCCACAACTTCATGCTGGAGAGCAACTCCGCCGCGGCAGCCCATCCTTGGCTCGCAACATGGGCGGAGCCAACCCTCGGCGATCTCGCCGCCGTGATCGAATCCGAGCGGTGCGCCTTCGCCGCGCTGCTACCACCCGACGCCCTACTCGATTCCGCAGCTGTTACCCGACTTGAGCAGCCTCGCGACCTCTCGACGCAGGAAGGCTTCGCCGGTCTCGGGAACCAAACCGAGGCAGTGCTGCGAAGGGCCTGGGCTGACTGGGCCGAGGACACGGCCCGCTCATGGCTGGCACTCGAGGACAACCGTCCCTCCGCGTCGCTGGTTCTGCACTACGCCTTCGGCCGCCGCCGCAAGGGCCGCGACGAGGCATACGCTGCGCTCGACGAGCTGCTCACGTCCTGGTGCGCGCAAGCCCGCGCTGTTACCGCCACGCAAAAGGCAAGGCCCCGGCGACTCCTCGCCGTGTCGGTACTGCCAACGTCGTTCGACAGCTCCCTCGGCCGCTCCCAGGACCCGCTGAGCCAGTGGGAAGCGGGGGTTCTCGCCACGTACCAGGTGGCCACGAACTGGCCAGCCGGGACGGTGGCCCTGCTCGTCCCGCAGCTGATCGCCGACCGGCTCACCTCGGGCACCGACATCGCCATGCCAGTTACTGCACTCGGCACCGGGGAGACAGAGTTGCCAGTCGATACTTTGCTCGCGCAGCTGGGCCCTGCAGCGAACTGGTAGGCAGTGGCCAGGGTTAGCGCGCGGCCGACGACGGAAAGGGTGGTGCGGCCTGATGACCCCGAATGACCTGACCAGTCATCGAAGTTGACGGCTGCGGGCCCGCCCACATCAACAGGGCGGGCCCGCAGCGATCAACGGGTGTTGCGGCTCCAGTCAGCCAACGCCTTCACCATGTCGAGCACCACATGCTGGCGCTGCTCTGAAAGGAAAGGCCAGGTCAGCCATGCCGGAGCGGAGAGCGCGACCACTAGCAGGACAGGGAGGAACTTCAGCCCAACAAGCGCGTGCTTGAGCAGAACAGTGCTCAACGAACAGCCAGCCTCAATCCGCCAGATGGCGGTGTCAGCTCCGTCTGCAGTCGCCAGCAGTGAGAAAAAGCTCACCACGCTAGCAGACTAGCGGAGTCTTTTTTTTGAGGCTCGACTCAAAAAGCCGGCAGCGTATCAGGCGCGCTGCAAGTCGGATCGTAGAGCGCCGGGTTGATGAGTTGCAAGCCGGTCACGGGCTGTAGTTCAGAGAAGGTACTTCACGGCGAGCTGGCCTGCGGTCATCCTCGCTCAGGGTTCGAGCCTGCCCAGAAAGGCGCCCGCGCGTAAGCGGTCATCGGCTGCTCTGGCGAAGCCCAGTCGATGGACGGCGCCACCAAGCCAGCCGAGGGGCCTGCGGTTGGCGTAGGTCGGCGTACCGGACCACTACTTGCGGGCCGGCCGTACGCACCCACAGCGGGGCCCCGACGATGATCCGCTGGGTGCCTTCAAGGTTGGTGCCGTTGAAGTCCCACCGCTCGGGGTCGAGCGTGACGTCGCTGTAGATCACCGCGAGCCATTCGACGTCGGTGGCATGGCCGAGCGCCCACGGGCGTGTCCACGGTTCTTCCGGCGAGCCGCCCTGGGTTCGACCTCTGTCTCCGAGCGCGATCTTCAATGCCTCGATGGCGAGTCCTGGCTCGTCCCACTGCGAGGTGTTCCGGGTACCTCGGCTTTCGAGGAGTTCAGCGACAGCGGACCAGGCGGACGAGGAGCTTCCCTCGATCGCCTCGCCGGCCCGGAAGTCGACTGTGTTGTCCGCTGCCGAACAAGCACAGGTCGACCCTCCGGCCAGAGCTGCTCTCGGTACGAGCATGGAGCACGACACCCTTCTCCCGGGCGGGCCCGTCCGTGAAGGCCGAGAACGCGACCCTGCCCAGCCCGCTGGCGAGCAGCACCCGCGGCTCGTCGTAGGTGACGGCGATCTGATCTCGCAGTGCCCGCACGAGCCGGTCGGCCACGCGCTTCCGACTCCGTTCGCGGCCTTCGGCGTGCTGCAGGCCGACTGCGGGAAGCGAGATTCCGAATAAGGAGGAGGGGGTACTCGCGGTGGAAACCTGCCACGCGGCCCCCAGGCGCAGGCCATTGTCCCGTCCAAGGGCGCGGATCTGCCGTTCCGACCAGTACCGGTACCTCGTTACCTCACTGGACCGTCGCACTGACACCTCCTCAGACCCCCGCGAGCCTACCGACAACTTCCACGGCCACCCCGCCTTCGGCGCCTGGTCCGTTGAAGAGATCATCACAGAGAGCCACCAGTCCCCTGTACGCCGCGTGCCACTGGGAGCGCCCGCGATAGTCGGGCGGAGGGGGACTGTGTCGATCCAGGCACAAACACGCCACCTGAGCGGCAATCAGGCGTGGCCAACTTCCGCCACGCAAGCCTGACTTCCGCCATGATTGTGACCGAAAATCGACTATTACAACTCGGTAACGGTCGCTTAGAGTAGTCAGGGAATCGGGCATTTCAGGCTCAGCCGCACCCGCCAGAAGGGCCTCCAGGCCCCTCCGGTCCCAAAATGGTCCCAAACAGTATGCGAACCAATTCCGTTGGTCCCTGACGGTCCGTCACGCAAAAGGCCGCTGACCTGGGCGTTAACCCGGCCAACGGCCTTTCCGACTCACGTCGGGACGACAGGATTTGAACCTGCGACCCCTTGACCCCCAGTCAAGTGCGCTACCAAGCTGCGCCACGTCCCGTGGTCTCGATCCCGGTAGCGGGGCCTGGGGGGGCTCTGCTGTGGGCTTCTCGACCTTGTCTCCGGTTGTCCCGGCGACGTGGAAAACAATACAGCACGTGGAGGGGTGCTCGCTGCCGGGTTGGGGGTGGTGGGTCGGGGTGGGTCAGGGGGTGGGGTGGCGGGCGTCGTAGGTGAGGAAGGCGGGGCGGCGGGCGGCGAGGAGGAGGACGGCGGCGACGCAGGCAAGGCCGCCGGTGATCACGGAGGTGGCGGGGTTGGTGAGGGCGGCGACGGCGCCGGACTCGAAGTCACCGAGGCGGGGGCCGCCGGCGACGACGACGATGAAGATGCCCTGGAGGCGACCGCGCATCTCGTCGGGGGCGGCGACCTGCATCATCGTGTTGCGGAAGATCATGCTGACGGTGTCGGCGCAGCCGGCGATCGCGAGCAGGAGGAGGCCGAGCCAGAGGTTGTGGAGCGCGCCGAAGGCGGCGATGGCGAGGCCCCAGGCGGCGACGGCGACGAGGACGGCGGCGCCTTGGCGGTGGATGCGGCCGACCCAGCCGGAGAAGAGGGCGCCGGTGAGGGCGCCGACGGCGGGGGCGGCGACCAGCAGGCCGACGGTTCGGGCGTCGCCGCCGTAGAAGGTGACCGCGATGGCGGGGAAGAGGGCGCGCGGCATGCCGAAGATCATCGCGGCCAGGTCGGCGAGGAAGCTGGTGCGCAGGTTGGGCTGCTCGCGCAGGAAGCGGAGGCCGTCGAGGACGGAGGCGCGGCCCTTGCGGTCGCCGAGCGGGCGCATGGCGGGCAGGCGCCACATCGCGTAGAGGGTGCCGGCGAAGGCGACGGTGTCGACCAGGTAGGCGGCCTGGGTGCCGTAGGCGCCGATGAGGACGCCGCCGAGCATGGGTCCGACGGTGAGGCCGAGGTTCATGCTGACGGTGTTCAGCGCGTTCGCCGCGGGGAGCTGATGGCTGGGGACCAGTCGGGGGATCATCGCGGAGCGGGCGGGCGAGCTGAGAGCGAAGAAACCGGCCTGGGCGGCGACGGCGGCGTAGAGGACGGCGACCTGGCCGAGGCCTGCCAAGGCCTGTACGGCGAGGACGGCGGAGACGGCGGCGAGCCCGGCCGAGCCGATCAGTCCGAGCTTGCGCCGGTCGACGGTGTCGGCGATCGCGCCGCCGTACAGGCCGAAGGCGACGAGCGGGAAGAAGGAGAAGAGGCCGACCAGGCCGGTCGCGAAGGCGGAGCCGGTCTCGTCGTAGACCTGGACGGAGACGGCGACGGCCGTCATCTGCTGGCCTATGGAGGAGACGGCCTGCCCGAACCAGACCCGGCGGTAGTCGGGGTGGTCGCGCAACGGGCTGAGGTCGGCGAAGGCCCGCCGGTACCAGGGGAGGACGAGGGGCTCGGTTCCGGTCGGCGGCGCGGGGACGGCGGAGGGCGGCTCCTCCGCCGCGAGAGCGTCGGACGCCGCGGCGGGATCGGACGCCGAGACGGGGGCGGGGGCCGGGGCAGAGGCCGAGGCGGCGACAGCGGCGGCAGGCGTCTGGGCAGGCTCAGACGCCGAGGCGGGATTGGCAGGATGATTGGTCGACACAACCCTCCATGGTCCGCCCCGGCCTCCCGACTCCCCGCACCGGGGCCGGGCAGCGGCCCGTCCTACCTGGTCAGGACCTGCTTCTCCCCTGCCTCCACCGCGAAGTCGAGCCGGTTGCCCGGCGGCGGGAACGGGCAGATGAAGTGGTCGGCGAAGGCGCACGGCGGCAGGTAGGCCCGGTTGAGGTCGAGGACGGTGCGGCCGTCCTCGTCCGGGGCGGGGAGGGTGATGAAGCGGAAGCGGTAGGTGTCGATGCCGCTGGTCGCGTCCGCGATGACGCCTGTGAGGCGGTCGCCGGAGCCGCTGACGGTCAGGGTGCGGTGCTCGCCGGCGACGGTGAAGGCGATCTGCCCGGTGACGGCGAGCGGGCGCTCCTTGCCGTCCGCGTTGGGGACGAGCACGGACTGGGCGCCGTCCTCCTCGAACGGGGTGAAGACGGCGGGGACGGCCCACTCCGGCGAGTACGGGTAGGCGGAGATGCCCGCGAAGGCCGTCCGGCGCGGCGCGGCCGGGTCGAAGACCCGCAGGGCGAGCTCGCCCTCGCGCTCGATCGGGACGAGCAGCACGTCGCCGAGGGTGGCGGTGTCGGCGGCCGGATCGGTGTCGGGACGGAGCAGCGCCTCGCCGTCGACCGGCCCGCCGGCGCCGCTGACAGTGATGCCGTCCTCGCCCGCCGCCCGGAATCGGACGCCCTCGGCGTCGGCCCACCAGCGCCCGGGCAGGCCGGGGATCTCGACGGGTTCGGGCTCCAGCCAGTGCGTGCCGGTGAGTGCGAGCTGGCCGTGCAGCGCGCTCACCGACGCCGCCCGGCCGTCGCTCCAGTGCTTCCAGTCCTCTGCGGCCGTCGCCGTCATCGGTACACCCTCCCACTGTGGTCCTCGGACGGCCCGCCGTTCGGGCCGTCCAGCTCGGTCACCCACCACAACACCGCGCACCCGGACGGATCATTCCCGCCTGCCGAAACCGCCACAGGACGGCAACACGGCGTCACGACGGCAACACCACGGACACGACGCCCGCCAGGACGCGGGCCGGCCCGCTCGGCCGACACCAGGCCGCCGACGTGCCCACCCACCCCGTCAACTGCCGGCACCCAGCGGCCGGAACAGCCCCTCCTGCACCACGGACACCACCAGCCGCCCGTTCCGGTCGAAGATCTGCCCGCGCGCGAGGCCGCGCGCGCCGTGGGCTATCGGGGACTCCTGCTGGTACAGCAGCCAGTCGTCCGTACGGAACGGGCGGTGGAACCACATCGCGTGGTCGAGCGAGGCCATGTCGAAGTGCCGGGTGCCCCAGAGCGGCTCGACGGGGGCGCGGACGGCGTCGAGCAGCGTCATGTCGCTGGCGTAGGTGAGGGCGCAGACGTGGATCAGCGGGTCGTCCGGCAACGGGCCGTCGGTCCGCAGCCAGACGCCGCTGCGCGCCTCGACGCCGGCCAGTTCCTCCTTGGTCCAGCGCAGCCGGTCGACGTAGCGGATGTCGAAGGGCTGGCGGCGGCTGATGAACGGGGGGAGTTCGCCGAGTCTGGAGCCGACCTCCTCCAGCGCGCTGGGCAGGTCCTCGGGCGCGGCGACGTCCGGCATGGGGTGCTGGTGCTCGATGCCGCCCTCTTCGGGGCGGTGGAAGTCGGCGGTGAGGGCGAAGATCGACCGGCCGCCCTGGATAGCGAGCACCCGGCGCGTGGTGAAGGACCGGCCGTCGCGGATCCGGTCGACCTGGTAGACGATCGGCACGCCGGGCACCCCGGGGCGCAGGAAGTAGGCGTGCAGTGAGTGGACCGGCCGGTCGCCGTCCACCGTGCGCCCGGCCGCGACCAGCGCCTGCCCGGCGACCTGGCCGCCGAACGTCCGCTGCAGCGCCTCCTCGGGGCTGCGCCCGCGGAAGATGTTCAGTTCGATCTGCTCCAGGTCAAGCAGGTCGACAAGGTCGTCGACGGGGGTACCCATGCGTGCGCTTCCTCTCCGGGCCCACGGCCCGGGCGGAGGTCTTCCGCCCGGCTCCGGCGCCCGTCCTGATCGAATTCTCCAACCCACTCGAATTCTCCGGCGACCGGGGTCATTCCCGCTCACCGAGCCGAAGAGGCCGATTCACTCGAACGAGTAAGCGAGGAGAGGGAAGAGCAGTCACCAGTCGGACCGACCGCCGGACGAACGCCCGCCCGCCCGCCCGGGTTCAGGCCCCGCCCGCCCGTTCAAACACCCCCGACCGCCCCAGCCGCCCCGGTCTCCCCCGCCGTCCCCGCTTCCCCCTCCGTCCCCGCCGTCCCCGCCGACAGCCCCGACTGCCGCACGGTGATGTTGAGCCGGCCGACCAGCCCCAGCGCCGGATCCGCCGTGCCGGGCAGCGTGCGCACCACGCCGTGGTACGCGAACCGGGCCGGGCCTCCGAACACCAGCAGGTCCCCGCTGCACAGCTCCAGGTCGGTCCACGGGCGGGTCCGGGTCTCGGTGTTCCCGAGCCGGAACACGCAGGCGTCGCCGAGCGAGAGTGAGACCACGGGCGCGTCGGTCCGCTCGTCGCGGTCCTGGTGGAGGCCCATCTTCGCGCCGTGCGGGTAGTGGTTGACGATCGCGATGTCGGGTTCGTACGAGGCGGCGCCGGCGATCTGCCGAACGTCCGTCCCGTAGGCGGCGGCGACGGCCCGGCGAGCGAGGCGGTCGAGTTCGGACGGGAACGGCTTGACGGGCGTGCCGTCCTCCGCGTCCCTCCGATAACCGTACGGATACCAGTGCCATCCGAGGCTGACCATCCGTACGGACATCATCCCCCCGGTGGGCATCCGCACCGCGTGCAGACCGGCCGGCGGACGGGCCCACTCCCGGCAGGCGGCGATCAGGCGCAGTTGGGCGTCGGCGTCCAGCCAGCCGGGGAGGAGGACAGCACCGGGGGCGGGCTCGGCGCGCTCGCGCGCGGCAGCGGGCCCCGACAGGCCTCCCGGGACGTCACCCGGCAGATCACCGAACAGCTCGCCCTGGATCACCCCACCATCCTCCCGCACCGCCGCGGCCGAAGCCCAGGCGGCCGCAGGAGCCGGGTGGCATCAGGAGCCGGTCGGTCTCAGGAACCGGTCGGCCTCAGGAGCCCGGGCCGCCACCGGGTGCTGGCGCTCCGCCGATCAGCCCCAGCTCCCGCGCACAGTCCGGCCACGCCTCCCAGCCCTGCCGCCGGAGGATCTCCTCGCCGACGGTCGTCTGCTCCCGGCGGCTCGCGTGGTCCGGCCGGTCGGCGAAGTGCAGGCCACCGGCGACCTCCCAGGTGGGCGGCCAGATCTGCAGACCGCCGTAGTAGCCGTTGCCGGTGTCGGCCTGCCAGTCGCCGCCGCTCTCGCACTCGGCGAGTCCGTCCCACACCATGTCCGCGACCCGGACCGCCGCTCCGGCCGGCCCGCCGGGCGTCGCCGCCACCCCCACCAGCACCACCACGGCGATGCCCAGCCGAAGCACGACCCGATACAGACGCTCGTCACACGAATCCGGCACAGCTGCCGACCCTAGGCGGACCGCCTCGCCGCCCTCCCCGACGACACTCCGGACACGCCGGACACGCCGGACGCGCCGGACGCGCCGGACGCGCCGGCGGCCGCTCCCCCGCACAGCGGAGAAGCGGCCGTGGTGTCAGCACACCGCCGGGACCGGGAGGCCCGCCGAGCCGACCTCAGCCCGGCGACCTCGGACCAGCAACGTCGAACCAGCATCAAACAGGTGACGCCGGGCAGTCGGCATCGGGCGGCAGGCCCCGGAGAGCCGGTGTCAGACGCTCAGATGCTCGGACGCTCAGATGCTCAGGGTCTGGCCCGGGAGGATCAGGTCGGGGTTGCCACCGATGACCTTGGCGTTGTTCTTGTACAGGTCGTGCCAGTCCAGGCCCTGCGCGGCGGCGATCGAGCTCAGGGTGTCACCGGACTTGACGGTGTAGCTGTCGCCCTTGGCCGGCTTGGCGTCGTTCGAGCCGGTCCAGGACTTGGCACCCTTGGCAGCGTCGTTCTTCGGCGCGGCCTTCGGCGCGACGTCAGCCTTCGGCGCAGCGGCGGCCTTCGGGGCGGCGACCTTCGGCGCGACCTCGGTCTTCGGCGCGGCGGCGGCCTTCGGGGCCTGGGTCTGCGCCGGCTTGGCGGCCGGGGCAGCCGGGGCGGCCGGCTTGGCGGCGGTCGAACCGGCGGCCGAGGTGTCGACCGCGGCCGGGGCGCCGCCCTTGGTCAGGCCGGCCTTGACGGAGCACACGGGCCAGGCGCCCGGGCCCTGCGAGGCGAGGACCTTCTCGGCGACGGCGATCTGCTGCGCCTTGGTGGCCTGGTTGGCCTGCGAGGCGTAGGCGGTGCCACCGAAGGCGGCCCAGGTGCTGGAGGTGAACTGCAGTCCGCCGTAGAAACCGTTGCCGGTGTTGATGGCCCAGTTGCCGCCGCTCTCGCACTGGGCGACGGAGTCCCAGGTGGAGACGGAGGCGGCGGAGGCCGAGGTGGCCGTGACGAGGCCGGCCACCGGCAGAGCCGCGACAGCGGCGCCCGCCACGACGGCCATCCGGACGCGGTTGCGCTTGGTGACCGTGGAGGTGGTGGCAGCGGCGGTCTCGTGACGGAAGGTCATGGGGTTCCTCTCGACAGCCCCGGGCGGGCATGCGGAACCAGACCCTGGAGAGGGCCGCGTTCGCTTGCCGCGTCCATCGGACGGCCGTGCACGTGTCGGACGTGCCGCTTGCCGCCCCGGCCACCCAGCCGCTCACCGACGACCTGTTCGAGCGATCGCGTCGGCGGGCACCTGCCGCACCCGGCGGGAAGCCGGAGGGGCGGTGCGTCGGGGGTGAACCCGGGTGGCGCTCGTTGCGCCGCCAATGAAGCTACGAGCCGGTCAGCGGGGAAACCAAAACTCCACCGGTCTGCCCAGCTCAGCCAAGGGTTACCGGCGGTAATAACCACACAATCTTGCCCGAAATGCCCGTTTTAGTCGCCAATTCGTAGATCAAACATCATGGCGGCGTGACTCACCTCACCGTTTCATTCCGGCAGGCCTGCCACCGACATCGACACATTGCGACCACGAGAACACGCGGCGCGGTCGGATCAGAGGCAATTCCCGTCAGCCTCGTCGACCACCCGTGACGCCTGACACAAGGGCCCGTTGGTCATGGCGACCTCCCCCATCCGCCCCCAACCACCCACCGCACCCACCCGAGGAGACCCTGTGCCGCGCATGCTCGACGTCAGCGACGAGGTCCGGTCCGAGATCGGCGACGACGAGGCGGACCGCCTCCTCGGCGGCGACCGCGCACCCGACAGCTACGAATGCACCTCCTGCCGCACGCCCGGCGACACCCACGCGGAGCCCACCAGCACCGTCCTGTTCGTCGGCGACGAGACCGCCGTACTCGCCTTCGCCCACGCCCGCTGCATCCCGTCCCAGGTGGTGCCGGTGGCCGAGGAGCAGCTGGTCGGCGCCGTCCGCAGCATCAGCCAGGCCCAGACCGGCGCCCCGGCCGCGCCCGCGCACCCGCTGGTGCCCGTTCCCGCGCCGGCCCCGGCGACCGCCCCCACCGCCCAGCCCAGCGCGCCGGGCCAGGCCGCCATCCTCGGCATCACCTGCGGGCTGGTGCTGCACGGCAAGGTCGGGCACGCCTCACTGGTCGTCGAACCGACCGGCCCGGTCGGGCGCCCCGGCAGCACCTCGGGCGAGGACGAGTTCCTCGACCTGCTCCAGGACGCCGGCTTCCAGGCCATCACCGACCTCGACGAGACCCCGGACCAACTGGGCGGCTGGTCGGTCCTGGTGGCGATGGGCAAGCTGCACGCGATCCTGCAGCCCGCTGCCGCCGGCGGCAGCACCGGCTGGTGGCAGGCGCACCAGCCGCTCCAGGTCACCGACGCCTGGCGGATGGCGGCGAGCCAGCTCTCCGAGGTCACCATGTACGCCGTCCCGGCCGGGATGGTGGGCCGCCAGCCGCGCGAGGACCTGCTCCGCCAGGCGCTGGAGCGGGCGGTGGCACTGGGCCAGGTGGTCGCCGCCTCCCTCCCCCTCGCCGGCACCTGAGCCCACCGGTACCTGAGCCCCTCGGCACCCGAGACCGCCGACGCCCGGGGCTCGGGCCCGGGCCCCGGGCCCGCCGACACCCGCACCCCTCGACGCCCCGGGCCCTCGATGCCGCGCCCCCGCGGCACCTGGCCCCTCGTCACCCGCACCCCTCAGCGCTTCGACCCAACAGCGCCCCAACCCGTCGGCGCCCGGGCCCCGCACCCGCCGGAAGGCGGCCTCACCCCTCGGCACAAGCCGCCTTCCGGCCGGGCCCCGGCACCCCGCATCCCCGTGCCCCCTCACTCGTTGGCCCCTGTGTGTACAGCTACGACGTCTCCGCGTCCCCCGGCCGGTCCACCACCGTCCCCCGCTCGATCCCCGGCATGCGCCCGTCGTACGACGCGGAGCACCCGCACTCGACGACGCCGATCTACGACGAGCTGTACTCCGAGTACCGGCGGCTGTTCCGCGCGCTTCCGGGCGACCGCTCGGGCGAGGAGGACCTGAAGTTCACCGGCTTCGCGGTCCGCGACGGCTACCCGATGCTCGGCGAGCCGCGCCCGTACCCGCCCCAGCACCAGGCCTTCCACACCTACGGGGGGCAAGCGCCCGGTCTGCCGCAGTTCATGCCGAGCCAGCAGCACGGCCACTCCGCCGGGCACGCCACCGGTCACACCGGTCACACCAGCCACACCGGCCACGGCGCCGCCGGCCACACCCACCACGGCGCGATGGGCCACACCGGCCACAGCGCCCCTCAGCAGCACTCCCACCCCGAGCCCGCCGCCCCGACCAGCGACGGCTTCGGCCAGGCCGCCCCGGCGGCCACCACCCCTCAGCACGCCCCTCAGCACAGCCCGCAGCACAACCCGCCCCCGGCCCACCAGTTCACCAACGGCCAGGGCTGGGTGGCCGCCGGCTACCTCGGCCCGATCCCGCACTCGATGCCCGCGCCGCCCCCGGCCCCCGCCCCGGTGATGGGCACCGCCACCGGCGTCGCCACCGCCGCACCCGCCAGCGGCCGCCACCGCCAGATGCTCTCCCTCCCCCCGGGCCGCAACGGCGACCACCACTGAACCGCACGATCGGCGCACCCCCGCACGGCACCCGCACAGAACCTGCACGGCACCCGCGCACAAGACGAGGGCCCCGCCACCACCGTGACGGGGCCCTCGCCCACACCTACTGCCGGTACCTACCGACTACTACCGGTAGGTACCTCCCGACGCCCTACTTCTTCTTGCGCTTCTCCCGGACCCGCACCGAGATCGAGATCGGCGTCCCGACGAAGCCGAACTCCTCGCGCAGCCGGCGCTCGATGAAGCGCCGGTAGCCGGCCTCCAGGAAGCCCGAGGCGAACAGCACGAACCGCGGCGGACGGATGCCCGCCTGGGTGCCGAACAGGACGCGCGGCTGCTTGCCACCGCGGATCGGGTGCGGGTGGGCGGCCACCAGCTCGCCGAGGAAGGCGTTCAGCCGCGCGGTCGGGATACGGGTCTCCCAGCCCTCCAGCGCGGTCTCGATCGCCGGGACGAGCCTCTCCATGTGCCGGCCGGTCTTCGCCGAGACGTTGACCCGGGGGGCCCACTGCACCTGGACGAGGTCGCGCTCGATCTCGCGCTCCAGGTAGAAGCGGCGCTCCTCGTCCATCTGGTCCCACTTGTTGTAGGCGATGACGACGGCGCGCCCGGCCTCGACGGCCATCGAGATGATCCGGGTGTCCTGCTCGGCGAGGGTCTCGCTGGCGTCGATCAGGACGACCGCGACCTCGGCCTTCTCCAGCGCGGAGGAGGTGCGCAGCGAGGCGTAGAAGTCGGCGCCGGCGGTCAGGTGGACCCGGCGGCGGATGCCGGCGGTGTCGACGAACTTCCAGGTCTTGCCGGCGAGTTCGATCATCTCGTCGACCGGGTCGCGGGTGGTGCCGGCCAGCTCGTTGACGACCACCCGCTCCTCGCCGGCGACCTTGTTCAGCAGGCTGGACTTGCCGACGTTCGGGCGGCCGATCAGCGCGATGCGACGCGGGCCGCCGGGGGCGGCGTCGCCGAAGGTCTGCGGCGGGGCCTCGGGCAGCGCGTCCATGACGGCGTCGAGCAGGTCGCCCGAGCCGCGGCCGTGCAGCGCGGAGACGGGGTACGGCTCGCCCAGGCCCAGCGACCACAGGTAAGCGGCCTCGGCCTCGGTGGACGGGCCGTCGACCTTGTTGGCGCACAGCACGGTCGGCTTGCCGGCCCGGCGGATGAGCTTGATCAGGGCTTCGTCGGTGTCGGTGGCGCCGACGGTGGCGTCGACCACGAACAGCACCGCGTCGGCCTGCTCGATGCCGAGCTCGGCCTGCGCGGCCACCATGGCGTCGAGGCCGAGGACGTCGATCTCCCAGCCGCCAGTGTCGACGACCTTGAAGCGGCGGCCGTTCCAGTTGGCCTCGTAGGTGACCCGGTCGCGGGTGACGCCCGGCTTGTCCTCGACGACGGCCTCGCGGCGGCCGATGATGCGGTTCACCAGGGTCGACTTGCCGACGTTCGGGCGGCCGACGATGGCCAGCACCGGCAGCGGTGCGTGCTCGGCGCCGTCGAAGCCGTCCACGCCGTCGACGTCGAAGCCCTCCTCGGCGGCGAGGGCCATGAACTCGGCGTAGTCGGCGGCGTCCAGTCCACCGTGGCCGGTGTCGGAGTGCTCTGCGGTCATGTTCGTCTGTTCCGTTTCCCGGCCCGGCCCTTCCCAGGGGCGCGCCGTGCGTACCTGCCCCGCTCGGGGCAGCGCGATGGTTTCTCCACGGCACCTCGGCGGCACCGCAGCTCATTCGGCCATACCGGCCATACCGGCCGATCCGGCTGATCAGGTCCTTTCAGACCATTCCGGTCGTCGGGCCGATCCGATCGTTCAGGACGAACCAGCCGTCCGGACCGAACCGGCCGTCCGGACCGGTCCGTTCTTTCAGACCGGTCCGTCCTTTCAGACCGACGACATCCCGGCCCGCTCCTCCACCAGCGCGGCGATCCGGTCGATCACCTGCTCCAGGGTGAGCTCACTGGTGTCCACCAGGACGGCGTCCGCGGCCTGGGCCAGCGGGGCCGTCTTCCGGGAGGAGTCGGCAGCGTCCCGGCGGGCGAGGTCGGCGGCCATCGCGGTGATGGTCGCCTCGTCGACGCCCTTGGCGCGCAGCTCGGCCGTCCTGCGCTCCGCCCGGGCCTGCTCGGAGGCGGTCAGGAACACCTTGACGGTGGCGTTCGGGAACACCACCGTCCCCATGTCCCGGCCCTCGGCGACGATGCCGCGCTCGGCGACCTCGGCGCAGCCGCGCTGCAGCTCCACCAGTCGGGAGCGCACCGCCGGCACCGCGGAAACGGCGCTGACCTGCGCCGTCACCTCGGGGCCGCGGATCGGTCCGGAGACGTCCTGGCCGTCCACCGTGATGGTGGGGCCGTCCGCGTCCGTGCCCGACACGATCACCGGCTTGCCGCACGCGACGGCCACCGCCTCCGGGTCGGCCACGTCGACGTCGTTGGCCAGCATCCACCAGGTCATCGCCCGGTACATGGCGCCGGTGTCCAGGAAGCTCAGGCCCAGCCGGGCCGCCACCGCCCGCGAGACGGTCGACTTGCCCGAACCGGAGGGTCCGTCGATCGCGACGACGACCGGGGCGTGCGCTCGGTCGGCAGTGTCCACGGGGCCGAACCTCTCTCTGGGCGTGAAAGCCGGGGCCTGGGCAGGCAGACGGCAGGGGATTGTCTCCCTCAAGGTTAATGGACCGCCGCCCTACCCACTCCGCTGCCCGATCAGGTCCGCATCAGGCCCGCATCGGGCCCGCATCAGGCCTGGTCGGAGCCCAGGATCCGCAGGACGGCGTTGCCCAGTCGGGGCCGCAGGTACTCCCCGTCCCACTCGATGCCGAGGATGCCTGCGGTGAAGGCCATCGGGATCTCGCGGCCGAGGAAGTCCCAGACGAACGGCACCTTGGAGACGTGCGACGGGAAGTCGTTCACCGCGAAGGAGTCCCGGTGGTACGGGTTGACGTCCGCCTCCCGCCAGCCGAAGGACTGGCGCAGCCGGGGCCCGTCGGGGGTCTGGGTGTGGGCGAGGAAGGCGGTGAGCCAGCCGGTCACCCGTGGGCCGCCGGACATCGACCGCCACTTGAAGAGCGAGCGCCAGAACCCCTCGTCGACCGCCCCGCCCACCGCCGTCGCCGCGATCTCGTCGAGCACCGGGCGCAGCTCGGCGAACCACGGCGCGAGCCAGTCGAAGCGCTCCGCCAGCCCGGCGACCCGCGCCGCCAGCAGCGCCCAGTCCTCGGCCGTGCCCTCCAGCCGGATCCGAGGGATGCCGCAGCGGGTCTCCCAGCAGAAGGCGTAGTAGGGGCTGACCACGTCCATCAGCGCCACCAGCGCCGAGGAGGCGTCGTCGGGCGTGGTCGTCGAGAAGGCCGGCCGGAACAGTTCCACCAGTTCCGCCCCGACCGCGGCCTCCAGCGGTTCCCGCACCAGCCGGATCGACCGCGACCAGTCCGGCCCGGGCGCCGCCAGGGTGTCGTCGCGGACCACGATCACTTCCCGGCGCCCGTCGGCGCCGCCGAACAGCGCCCGGTACCTCGGCGCGTACATCCGCGCGTGCACGGCCACCTCGTGCACCACCGCGTACCAGAGCACGTCCGGCGACAGGCTCAGCGGCAGGTGCTCCGCGAAGGCGGCGTGGACCGCCCGCACCAGCAGGCTGCAGGTCGGCTCCGGCTCGGCGAACTCCGGGTCCGGCGGCGTCGTCCGGGGCAGTTCGACCAACGCCTCGACGCTGCGGTGGTGGATCCGGAAGTCCCCGCCCACCACCGCCCGCAGGAACCGCTCGTTCCCCAGGTCCACCGCCCGGCCGTAGGGCCCGTGCCGGGTCTCGCCCATCGGCAACTCGATGATCATCCCTGTTCCCCCTCAACCGAACCCCTCGGCGAAGCCCCTTGGCGCAGCCCCTCGGCAGAACCCCTCGACAGAACCCCCTCAACCGATCAGCCCCGCAGGCCGATCAGTCCCGGACGCTCCACCCGCTAGCCCGCAGCGCCACCGTGAGCGGCTTGACCGCCCCCGGCGCCACCGACAGCTGGACGAAGCCCACCTGCTGGCCGGTCGAGTGCTCGATGACGACGTCCTCGATGTTGACCCCGGCCGCGCCGACCTCTCCGAACAGCCGGCCCAGCTCGCCGGGCTGGTCGCCGAGCACGACGGCGACCGTCTCGTACCGGGTGGGCGGCGCACCGTGCTTGCCGGGGATGCGGGCCTGGCCGGTGTTGCCGCGCCGCATGACCGCCTCGATCCCGGCCGCGCCCGCCCGGCGCTCGCCCTCCTCGGGGGCGTCCAGGGCGCGCAGCGCGGTGACGGTCTCACCGAGGTCGGCGACGACGTCTTCCAGGACGTCGGCGACCGCGCCCGCGTTGGCGGAGAGGATGTCGACCCACATGCCGGGGTTGGAGGCGGCGATCCGGGTGACGTCCCGAACACCCTGCCCGGAGAGCCTTATGGCCGTCTCGTCGGCGTGCTCCAGCCGGGCGGCGACCAGTGAGGACACCAGCTGCGGGGCGTGCGAGACCAGGGCGACGGCCCGGTCGTGCGCGGCCGCGTCCATCACGATCGGCATCGCACCGCAGAGCGCGACCAGTTCCAGGGCGGCGTTGAGCGTCTCGGTGTCGGTGTCGTCGGTGGGGGTGAGCACCCAGGGGCGGCCCTCGAACAGGTCGGCGCGGGCGGCCAGCGGGCCGGAGCGCTCGCGGCCGGCCATCGGGTGGCTGCCGATGTAGTGGACGGTGTCGCAGCCGAGCGCGGCGACCTCGATGCGCGGGCCGGCCTTGACGCTGGCGACATCGGTGTACCAGCGGGCCAGGTTGCGGCGCTGGCAGTCCGCGAGCACCTTGCCGACCAGGGCGGGCGGCACGGCGATGATCGCCAGGTCGACCGGGCCGTCGGCCGGCTCGATGGTGCCGGCGCCGAGCGAGGCGGCGGTCCGGGCGGCATCCGGGTCGGCGTCCTCCAGGTGGACGGTCAGCCCGCGGCCGGCCAGGGCGAGCGCGGCGGAGGTGCCGATCAGTCCGGTACCGACGACGACGGCAGTGCGCATGGCGGGTCGCGCTCCTTCTCGAATTCTCAATTCTCGGGCTTCGCGTTCTGGGCTTCCCGGGCTGCCCGGCCTCGCGGGGCTTCGCGGTTCTCGGTCCGGCCGGCGCCCCGGCACGGGCCGGGAGCACCCGCGCCCCATCCTCTCGCATCCCCCACACCCACGCCCCCACCGCCCACCCGCTGGGCAACCGCGGCGGGCCCGCCCCCGTCCCACACCATGCGGACGCACTCCGGACACGGCGCGCACCGCAGGCGCCAAAGGCATTGCAGGCACTACAGGCACTACAGGCACCGCGGACGCGACAGGCCCACCAACGGGCACACACGCCGCGCCCCGCGAAATCCGGCGCCGCCCGCACCGAAGCGGGGCAGACTGGCCGCCCGGACACGGCGCGGGCGACACGCGGAACACGGCACGCGAACGAAGGGGTTGCGCATGGACGATCAGCACAGCGGCGACGATCAGCAGAACGGCGAGGCCGGGCGCGACGACGAGGCCCGACACCCCAGCGAGGCCGGGCAGTCGGAACCCCCCGCCGTCCCCGCCCACCCGTCGGTCCTGGACTCCGTCGTCGTCTACGCCGAGGGCGCGGTGTGCCGCCGCCGGGCCAGCGTCCCGCTCCCGGCCGACGGCCGGCTGCGGCTGACCGGCCTGCCCTCCTCCCTGGACGGCCGCTCGCTGCGCGCCCGGGTGCTCGACGGCCCGATCGGGACGGCGGTCACCGAGGCCCGGCTGGAACTGCTCGCCGAGTTCCACGAGCCGACCGAACTCCCCCGGCTCCGCCGCGAGTTGGACGAGGCCATGGAGCGCCAGGGCGCGCTCAACGAACGCCACCGGCTGGTCCTGACGGCGATCGCCGAGACCTCCGCCCTGCGCGCCGTACCGCCGCAGCGGCGGCGCGAGGAACCGCTGCGCCGTACGCCCGCCGACGCCTGGCTGGAGCTGGCCGACTTCGTCGACGAGCGGCTGACCCGGCTCCAGCAGCACGCCGAGGAGCTCACCCGGGAGATCGAACTCGCCGACCACGAGCGCGAGTTGGCCGCCGACCGGCTGGACCGCGCGTCCACCGCCGGCCCCACCCGCCCGGTCGAGACCGCCGCCACCGTCCTGCTCACCCTCACCACCGCACCCGCCGTAAAACCCACCACCACACCCACCACCACACCCGCCACCGCGCCCATCACCACGCCCGCCACCGCGCCCATCACCACGCCCGCCACGGCACCCGCCACGGCACCCGCCCGGGAGCCCTCGGTCCAAGCCCCCGAGGAGCCCCCCGCCCGGCTCGACATCGAGCTGGAGTACGGCGTCCCCGCCGCCCGCTGGGTGCCCGCCTACCGCCTGTCCTACCGCCACGGCGCCGACACCGGTCAACTGGTCCTGCGCGCCTCCGTCGCCCAGCAGACCGGCGAGGACTGGACCGGCGTCCGGCTCGCCCTCTCCACCGCCGACCTCGACCGCCGCACCGACCTGCCCCGGCTCCGCTCGCTACGGATCGGCCGCAGCCAGCCCGCCCCGCCGCCGTCCGGCTGGCGCGAGCCCCCGGCCGGCCTAGCCGACCTCTTCACCGGCTACGACGCGGCCGACGCCGGAGCCCGCCCGGCCGCGCGCCACAAGGCCCCGCTCCCCGTCTCGGCCCCCGGCCCGTACGGCTCCGCCGCCCGGCTCAACCACCTCGGCGGCGCCCGGCCCTCCGGCCCCCGCCCGGCCGACGCCGACCTCGTGGCGGACGCCGCCCGGCTGGCCGCCCCCGGCGGGCGCGGCGGCACCCTGGACATCGACGACCCCGTCCCGGCACCCCCGCCCGCCCCGAGCGGCTTCGCCGGATACGGCGCGGCCCCCGCCGCCGCCCCGGCGCCCCAAGCCCCGATGCCGCAAACCCCCCTACCGCAGGCCCCGATGCCGCAGGCCTCGATGTTCCAGGCCCCGCTGCCGCCGCCCGCCCCCGTGGCGCCGGGCGGGGCACCCCCGCCGGACCTGCGCCCGCTCGCCCGCCGCTCCCGCCGAAGCAGCGGCGGCGCCGAGGCCCCGGGTACCGGTTTCGCCCCGGACGCCACCCTGCTCGACTACCCCGACCTCGTCCTGGCCGGCCCCGACGCACCCGCCGCCCACCGCGGCACCCTGCGCCCCCGGGCCGAGCGGTTCGGCCACGAGGAGCCGGTGGTGATGGTCCCCGGCGGCACCGGCGGCGAGCGGGTGCGCTACCTGCCGCTCCCCCGGCACGCCGTCCCGCCCCGCGAGTCGGCGGGCTCCTTCGACCACCGCTTCGACTCCACCGCCCCCGCCGACATCCCGTCCGACGGCACCTGGCACACCGTCACGATCGACGAGATCCCGGTGTCCGTCCGCCCGGAGTACGTCACCGTCCCCGCCGTCGAGGAGAAGGTGTACGCCACCCTGGTGCTCGCCAACCGGACCGACCGCGCCGTGCTGGCCGGCCCGGTCGAGGTCACCGTCGACGACGAGTTCCTGCTCACCGCCGCCCTGCCCACCCTCGCCCCCGGCGGGCTGCGGAGCGTGGGCATCGGCGTCACCGAGAGCATCGAGGTGGCGCGCCGCACCGAGCTGCACGAGTCCACCGCGGGCATGCTGAACAGCAGCACCGTGCTCGACCACCGGGTGCACGTCCAGCTGGCGAACCGGCTCGGCCGCACCGTCACCGTGGAGGTCCGCGAGCGCGTGCCGGTCACCTCCGACGCCGAGATCCGGATCGAGGAGCGGGCCGACTGGCACGCCCCGACGGTCTCCACGCCGGACTGCCCGCCCAGCACCCGGCTCTGGCGGGTCGAGCTGCCGCCCGGCGGCCGCACCGAGCTGGACGGCGGCTACCAGATCAAGATCCCGGCCGGAAAGGCCATCGTCGGCGGAAACCGGAGGAACTGAACGATGACCGGAGCGACCATCCCCCTCCCCGTCACCGCCGTCACCTGCCTGGAGGACCGCGGCCAGGTCGAACGCACCGCGACCGTCGACCTCGCCGCGGGCGTCCAGCGGCTGCGCCTGGGCCCGCTCACCGCGCTCGCCGTCGACCGCACCCTGCGCGCCGAGACCACCGCCCCCGGCAGCCGCGTGCTGGACGCCCGGATCGTCCGCGACTGGGCCCCGCGCGCCCCGCTGCCGCCCGGCCCGGAGGACTCCCGGCTGCGCCACCGGCTGCACGAGCTGGAGACCGCGAGCCGCCTCGCCGACCAGACCCGCGCCCGGCTGGAGGCCCGGCTGGCGCTGCTCGCCCAGCTCTCCGCCGACCTGCTGCGCGAGGTCGGCGAGGGCGCCGGGGTCGGCGAGCTCGAACGCACCCGCTGGGCCCGCGAACTGGACCGGGTGGACGCCGAGCGCGAGCGCCACGGCGAGGAACTGCGGGCCACCCACTCCCGACTGCGCCGTCTGGACCAGGAGCGCTCACAGGCCCTGATCGCCCTCGACCAGGCCGAGGAGGAACCGGCCGAACTGGTCGCCCACCTGGAGCTCACCGTCGAGGCGGCGCAGCCCGGCCCGAGCGGGCTGACCGTCACCCACCTGGTGCCGTGCGCGCTCTGGCGCCCCTCGTACCGGGCCACCCTGGACGGCGGAATCCTGCGGCTGGAGTCGGAGGCGGTGGTCTGGCAGCGCACCGGCGAGGACTGGAGCGGCGTCCGGCTCACCTTCTCCACCGCCCGCTCGGCCCTCGCCACCGACCCGCCCGCCGTCGCCGAGGACGTCCTGATGCTGCGCGAGCGCACCGCCGAGGAACGCCGCACGGTCGAGGTGGAGCTGCGCGAGGAGACGATCAGCGCGCTCGACCCGGCCGCCGGGGTGCCGGGGGTGGACGACGGCGGGGAGGTCCGGGTGCTGCCCGCGCCCGCCCCGGCCACCGTGCCCTCCGACGGCCGGGCGCACCGGGTGCCGCTCGGCGCCTTCACCGGGCCGGCGAGCAGCGAGTACGCCTGCGCGCCGGAGCTGTCCCCGCTGGTGGCCCAGGTGGTCCGGTTCCGCAACGCGGCCGGGCACCCGCTGCTGGCGGGTCCGGTCGAACTGGTCCGCGGCAGCGGCTTCACCGGCCGGGGCGAGCTGGGCTTCACCGCCGCCGGGGCCGACGCCGAGCTGGCGTTCGGCAGTTCGGACGGCTACCGGGTGGTCCGCGAGGCCGAGGAGCGCCAGGCCACCGCCGGGCTCACCGGCCGCCAGACGACCACCCGGACGGTGCGGTTGCACCTCTCCCGGTTCTCCGGCCCGGAGGAGCGGGACGAGCAGGTCGTCACGGTCCGCGAGCGGGTGCCGGTCTCCGAGGTGTCGGCGGTGGAGGTGCGGCTGCGCAAGGAGGAGTGCTCCCCGTCGCCGGACGCCTTCGACTCCGAGGGCATCCTCCGCTGGGACGTCCCGCTCGGGCCCGGCGCCCGTCGGACGGTCACGCTGGTGTACGAGGTCTCCGCCACCGCCAGGGTCGCCGGGCTCTGAGGAGCCCGGCCTCCGCCGTCTCCTGAACACCGGTCCGCTCGTGACGACCGCTCAGGGCCAAACCGGGTAGAACAGGAACATGATCCTCCACCTCGCACCCCTGGACGACTGGCTGGCCGACCCCGGCCGGCCGTACACCACCGCGTCACTGCTCACCGACGGGTTCATCCACTGCTCGGCGGACGAACAGACGGCGCTCGCGGTGGCCAACGCCTTCTTCGCCGACACTCCCGACCCGCTGATGGCGCTGCTGATCGAGGAGTCAGAGGTGGAACCGATGGTCAAGTGGGAGGCCCCGCACGGCGCACCGCCGCCCGGGGCCGCGCCCGGCGTGCTGTTCCCGCACGTCTACGGGCGGCTCAACCGCTCCGCCGTCAAGGGCCTGCTGAAGGTCGAACGCGGTCCGGACGGCCGCTGGGCCGCCCTCACCCCCTGGAGCTGACGGCCCCTGCGGCCCACCCGGCCCGGTTCACCGTCAGCCCCGGTTCACCGTCAGCCCCGGTTCGCCATCAGCCCCGGTGCACGATCAGCCCCGGCTCACCGTCGACCGCGGCCAGAGTCACCCCCGACCAGAGTCACCCCGGTCAGAGCCAGCCCCGCTCCCGGGCCGCCATGCCGGCCTGGAAGCGGGTGGTGGCACCCAGCGACCGCATCAGGCTCTGCAACCGGCGCTGGGTGGTGCGGGCGCTCCAGCCGAGCGACCGGGCGATCGACTCGTCGGTGAGGCCGGCCGCCAGCAGGCCCAGCAGCTTGCGGTGGTCGGCCTCCGGCTCCAGCGTCGCGTCCCCGGTGCCGATCGCGGCCTGCAACTGCACGGCGCGCTCCCACTCCGCCTCGAACAGCGTGTCCAGCGCCTGGAGCAGCGCGGAGGGGTGGATGACGTACGCGGCGTCGAGGACGCTGTCGCCCACGCTGATCGGGATGATCGCCATCCGGTCGTCCGAAATGATCATCTTCATCGGCAGTGACGGCCGGACCCGGGCCTCCTCGCCGTCCGCGACACCGGCCAGGATGTTCCGCTCCAACCGGCCCGGCCAGGCCACCGCGTCCCGGTCGTAGATGGTCCGCAGCCGCAGCCCCTCCCGCAGCCGCCGTCGTTGCAACGGGATCGGGGCCACCGGGTCCTGGATGTACGGCGGACGGTCGAAGCCGCGGACCTGGTACTGGCTGGTCTCGGTGATGTGCTCCAGCCGCTGCGCGATCGCCTCGCCGCCGGTCAGCACTTCCACCGAGTGCGCCGGGTCGGTGTACCGCGAGGCCTCCCGGAAGGCGTCCATCAGGCGGTGCATCTCGGCCCGGGCGTGCCGCAGTTCGGACTCGCGGTGGCCGATCAGGGTACCGATCGCGACGTCGGGGGCGACCGGCAGGTAGCGCTGCCGGTCCACCGGGGCCCGAGTCGCCATGCCCTGCTGCGCCAGCCGGTCCAGGGCGCGCACGCTCTGCTGGAGCGTCAGGCCGCAGCCCTCGGCCAGTTCCTCCGCGGTGGACTGAGGATTGGCCACCAGCGCCGCGTAGAGCTGTCCGTCCGGCTCGGCCAGTCCCAGTGCGCTGAGTGGTGCATCCGACACGACGCCGTCTCCCCCGTTCGCCCCCCACCGGCGCCGACCCTGGCGCAGTCCCGCCACTGGGCGGGTGGTGGTCCGGTGGCAATCCTCTGCCACGGATCATGACGCTGACAAGGCCGTGACCAGGGGTTGCGGCCTGCCTCACAGCCCGCCCACCCCCACCGGACGGCCGAGGGCCTCCCCGCCTTTCGACGGGGAGGCCCTCAACAGAAGCCCGAATATGCCGACCGGTCTACAGACCCTGGCGGGAATATACCGACCGGTCTATATACCCGGACCGGAATATACCGACCGGTCTACAGAAATATACCGACCGGTCTACAGACCGACCTCGTGCATCAGCTGACCGACCTCGGGGTTGGTCAGACGGCGCAGCCAGCCCGACTTCTGGTCGCCCAGCGCGATCGGACCGAAGTGCGTGCGCACCAGCCTCTCGACCGGGAAGCCGGCCTCGGCCAGCATCCGGCGGACGATGTGCTTGCGACCCTCGTGCAGGGTCACCTCGACCAGGTAGTTCTTGCCGACGTTGGAGATCACCTTGAAGCTGTCGGCGCGCGCGTAGCCGTCCTCCAGCTCCACGCCCTGCGCCAGCTGCTTGCCCAGGTCGCGCGGGATCGGGCCCTGGATGGCGGCCAGGTAGGTCTTGGTCACGCCGTACCGGGGGTGGGTGAGGCGGTGGGCCAGCTCGCCGTGGTTGGTGAGCAGGATGATGCCCTCGGTCTCGGTGTCCAGGCGGCCGACGTGGAACAGCCGGGTCTCCCGGTTGGTCACGTAGTCGCCGAGGCACTGGCGCCCGTCCGGGTCCTCCATGGTGGAGACCACGCCGGCCGGCTTGTTGAGCGCGAAGAACAGGTACGACTGGGTGGCGACGGTCAGGCCGTCCACCTTGATCTCGTCGTTCTGCGGGTCGACCCGCTTGCCCTGCTCGGTGACGCGCTTGCCGTTGACCTCGACCCGGCCCTGCTCGATCAGTTCCTCGCAAGCGCGGCGGCTGCCGATGCCGGCCCGGGCCAGCACCTTCTGCAGGCGCTCGCCCTCGGGCTCGCCGAAGGTCTTGGGCAGCTTGACGGCCGGCTTGTCGTGCCGGGCGAGGACGGCGTCCTCGATCTTGGCCTGCAGCTCGCGCGAGCGCTGCGGCTGGCGGCGCGGGTCGCCCGGAGCGCCCTGGCCCTCCCGGCGCGGACGCGGGGCCGGGCTGGGGCGCCGGCCGGTGTAGCCGCCGCGGGCGGGGGTGGCGTTGGGGCCACCGCCGAACTCGGGGCGGTCGTAGCGCCGCTCCTCGGGCCGCAGCGGGCGGTCCGGGAACCGGCGGTCGTCCCGGCGGTCGTCCCGACGGTCATCACGCCGGTCGTCCCGCCCGTACGAGCCGGAGCCGCCGCGCGAACCGGCACCGCTGCCACCGCCGTACGAACCCCCGCGCGAACCCGAACCCGAGCCACCGCCGTACGAACCCCCGCGCGAACCCGAACCCGAGCCACCGCCGTACGAACCGCCCCGCGAACCCGAACCCGAACCGCCGCCGTACGAACCGCCGCGCGAACCGGCACCACTGCCACCGCCGTACGAACCCCCGCGCGAGCCGGCACCACTGCCGCTGCCGCCGGTGGAGCCGCCCCGCGGACCCGAGCCCGAGCCACCGCCGTACGAACCCCCGCGCGAGCCGGAGCCCGATCCCGAGCCCGAGCCGCTGCGACCGCCGCCGCTGCCGCCGTAGGAGCCGCCGCCCCGGCCCCCGCCCTGTCCGCCGCGACCGCCGCCGCTGCCGCCGCCGCTGCCGTTCCTGCCGTTGCCACTGCTACGCATCAAAGTGTCCGTACGTCGTTACCATCTGGGATGTGCGGTCGTCTCGGCCGACCTCACCGCCCCCTACCGATCAGGCGCAGCCCGACCGGCCTCGCCACTGCCGTCCGCGGCCAGCACGGCAGCGGCGGCGACCGCCTCCGCGATCATCGTGCCCTCCAGGGACTCCGCTTCCACGTCGTCGACCTCGGGCAGGAAGGGAGCAAGCTCCGGCAGCTCGTCCAGGCCGCGGAGCCCCATCCGTTCCAGGAAGTAGTTCGTCGTCCGATACAGGATCGCACCTGTTTCGGGCTCGGATCCGGCCTCTTCCACCAGTCCTCGCTGTACCAGGGTACGCATCACACCGTCACAGTTCACACCGCGGACGGCGGAAACCCTGGATCTGGACACCGGCTGCCGGTAGGCGACGACCGCCAGGGTCTCCAATGCGGCCTGTGTGAGCCGGGCCTGCTGGCCGTCCAGCAGGAAGCGGTCGACGGCCGGAGCGCAGGTGTCCCGGCTGTAGAACCTCCACCCACCGGCGACCAGCCGCAGGTCGAATCCGCGGCCCTGGGCGGTGTACTCGGCGGACAGTTCGCGCAGCGCCGCGGCCACCTGCGCCCGGGGCCGCTCCAGCACGCCGGCCAGCCGCTCCTCACCGGCGGGCTCGTCGACGACCATCAGGATCGCCTCCAGCTCGGCCTTCAGCCCGGCCCCGACCGCCTCCCCGCCCCCGCCCCCGCCCCCGCTCTCATCCGGATCTGCGCCCCCGACCGAACCAGCGACGCCGGAAGTCGACAGGGCCGACTTCTGGTGCACGACCCGAGCCCCGCCCTCCGACGACACCGCCACGGACGCCACCACCGGCCCCGCCACCGACTCCGCCGCTGGCTCTGGCAGCAGCTCGAAGGCCGGTTCCAGCCACTCCTCCGCCCGAGGCCGCCCCGGCAGCCCGAGCGGGCGCCGCGCCGGCCGCCCGCCACCCCCGCCCCCACCCCCACCCCCACCCCCGACGCTCCCGCTCCCGCTCCCGCTCCCGCCACTCATCGGCTCTCCTCCCGCTCCCGTTCACCCGCCGGCCGGTCGAACTCGTCCGTCACCTCGACCCCGCCCCGGTCCGCCTCCGCCACCCAGCGCACCAGCAGCTCGCCCAGCGCCTCCGGCTGCTCGAAGGCCAGCACCCGCTCCCGGTACAGCTCCAGCAGCGCCAGGAAGCGGGCGACGACCACCAGCTCGTCCGGCGCGTCCGCGACCAGCCGCTGGAACGACGCCTCACCGAGCTCGGTGAGCAGCCCGACCACCAGCCCGGCCTGCTCGCGCACGCTGACCGGCGGGCTGTGGATGTGGTCGACGTACACGACGGGCTTCGGCTTGGGCTCCATGGCCTTGGCCGCCAGCTGCGCGAGCCGCTCCGGCCCGATGGTGATGACCACCTCGGGCAGCAGCTCGGCGTGCCGCGGCTCCAGCCCGACGGTGCGCGGGCGCCGGGCCAGCTCGGCGGCCCAACGCTCGCCGAAGAGAGCCGCCGCCCGCTTGTACGCCCGGTACTGCAGCAGCCGGGCGAACAGCAGGTCGCGGGCCTCCAGCAGCGCCAGGTCCTCCTCGTCCTCGACCTCGGCGGCGGGCAGCAGCCGGGCGGCCTTGAGGTCGAGCAGGGTCGCGGCGACGACCAGGAACTCGGTCGCCGCGTCCAGGTCCCAGTCCGGGCCCATCGCCCGGATGTGCGCCATGAAATCGTCCGTGACGGTGGCCAGCGCCACTTCGGTGACGTCGAGCTTGTGCTTGGCGATCAGGCCGAGCAGCAGGTCGAAGGGGCCTTCGAAGTTGTCCAACCGCACCCGGAAACCGCCCCGCGGCTGTTCTTCGGTCGCGTTCACGGCGGTGGCAGGTGGTTCGGCGGTGCTCGGCATGACGGTCCATCTTCACCCGGCCCGGCCGCCCGCCCCGCCCCGAGGCCGTCGACACGCCGTCGTCGCCCCAGGGATGCCACCCCGGAACCGCCGCACCGAAGGCGCAACGCCAGCAACACCAGCAACGCCAGCCGCAGCACCATCACCAGCGGCACCAGAGGCGCCGCCAAAGCCCGGGAGGGGGCCTAGCGGCCGCGCAACCGCCGGACCAGGATGGAGGCCTCACCGCGCTGCTCCAGGTCCGCCAGGACGACCGCGATGGCCTCCCGGACGATCCGCCCGCGGTCCACGGCCAGGCCGTGCTCACCGCGCAGCACCAGCCGGGTGTGCTCCAGGTCCATGAGCTCCTCGGCGGACACGTACACGGTGATCTTCTCGTCGTGCCGCTCGCGCCCGCTGGGGCGGCGCGGTGCGCGGCCGCGCGACCGGGCACGCCCGGTGCCGCCGGCCTGGTCCTCGGCGGCGCCGGGGTGCTGGCGGCCGACCGACGCGGCCCCCTGGGGCCCCGCCGCCGTGGCGGAGCGCTGGCCGGGCGGCTGTGCGGGCGCCGGTACGCCGACGGCCGGCTGCTGGTCCGGGGACGGCTGCCGCCCGGCCTCGCCGGTGCGCTGGGTGTCCTGAGCGTCCTCGGCGCCTTCGGCGCCGTCCGTGCCGTGGACGGTCCGCGCGGTCTCCGCTCTGGCTGCCTCGGCGGCCGGACGCGGCGCGAGGGACGGCGACAGCGCCATCCCGCCGGTGGTCCGGAACAGCTCGTCGGCCCCCGGGAGACTCACTCGGCGGGGCGGCACCGGTCGAGCACCTCCCTGGCGAGCTGGCGGTAGGCGGCGGCACCGACCGAGTTGGTCGCGTACGTGGTGATGGGCTCGCCGGCGACGGTGGTCTCCGGGAAGCGCACGGTCCGCCCGATGACGGTGTGGAAGACGTGCTCGCCGAACGCCTCGACGACGCGCGCCAGCACCTCGCGGCTGTGCACGGTGCGCGAGTCGTACATGGTCGCGAGGATGCCGTCCAGGCGCAGCTCGGGGTTGAGCCGCTCGCACACCTTCTCGATGGTCTCGGTCAGCAGCGCGACGCCGCGCAGCGCGAAGAACTCGCACTCCAGCGGGACGATGACGCTGTGAGCGGCGGTCAGCGCATTGACCGTCAGCAGGCCCAGCGAGGGCTGGCAGTCGATGATGACGAAGTCGTAGTCGGGCAGCAGCGGCCTGAGCGCGCGGGCCAGCGCGGACTCCCGGGCCACCTCGCTGACCAGCTGCACCTCGGCGGCGGAGAGGTCGATGTTGGACGGCAGCAGGTCCATGCCCGGCACGGCCGTCTTGAGCAGCACCTCATCGGCCGTCAGGCCCCGCTCCATGAGCAGGTTGTAGACGGTGACGTCGAGTTCCATCGGGTTGACGCCGAGGCCGACCGAGAGCGCGCCCTGCGGGTCGAAGTCGACGAGCAGCACCCGGCGGCCGTACTCGGCCAGCGCGGCGCCCAGGTTGATGGTCGACGTGGTCTTGCCGACGCCGCCCTTCTGGTTGCACATGGCGATGATCTGCGCGGGGCCGTGCTCGGCGACCGGCGCGGGGATCGGGAAGTACGGCAGCGGACGGCCGGTCGGGCCGACCCGCTCGCGGCGCTGGCGCGCGGCGTCGGGGGCCAGTGTGGCGGCGTACTCCGGGTCCGGCTCGTACTCGGCGTCCGGGTCGTCGTAGGCGCCGTAGGCGAACTCGCCGTAGGCCAGGCCGTAGGCCGCCAAGTCGGCGTCGTGATCGGTCACCGTGGTCACCTGTGCTGTGTTCTGGCGTGCTTCGAAGGTACGGAGTGCGACCGAGCCGACCTCGGCCGAGCCCACGGAGGGCTGCCGGGCCCCGGGCTCCTCACTCGGCTGGCCGGCGGTGCGCTCCGCCAGTCCTGGCTGACCACCCCCGGGAGCAAATGTCGACTCATTCACAAGTCGTCTTACCTCCTTGGGCATCCAGGACTCTATGTCGATTCGTCAGCGTGGCAGCATGCCGACGGTTTGCGACTCTAGGCCGTTCAAGGCGTTCGCAGCAACACAATCCACGGTAGTGGGCCGGATGTGTCGACTATCGGGCGGGCCGATGTCAAGGGATGAGTAGGCCGTTGACCCTAACGTTTCTGCGGTGGGGTGACACGACCGACGGAAATTGACGACAGAGCGACCCGCCCGCTCCACCACCCGTTCACGGGCACGGCGAAGCCCCCGGCCCGAGGGGATCGGGTCGGGGGCGAACGACCGCCGGGCGGTCTACCGGATCAGGCGAGCACGCTCTCCAGCGAGACCGACTCCAGGCCGAAGGCCTCGGCCACGGCCGGGAAGGTGATCTGGCCCTCGTGCACGTTCAGGCCCTTGGCGAGCGCCGGGTCACGGCGCAGCGCCTCCTTCCAACCGCGGTTGGCCAGCTCGACGACGTACGGCATCGTCGCGTTGGTCAGCGCGTAGGTGGAGGTGTTCGGGACGGCGCCCGGCATGTTGGCCACGCAGTAGAAGACCGAGTTGTGGACCTGGAAGGTCGGCTCGGCGTGCGTGGTGGCGTGCGAGTCCTCGAAGCAGCCGCCCTGGTCGATGGCGATGTCGACGAGCACGGAGCCCGGCTTCATGCGGGAGACCAGCTCGTTGGTGACGAGCTTCGGGGCCTTGGCACCCGGGATCAGCACCGCGCCGATGACCAGGTCGGCCTCGACGACGGCCTTCTCCAGCTCGAAGGTGTTGGAGACGATGGCCTTGATCTTCGTGCCGAAGATGCGGTCGGCCTCACGCAGCTTGTTGATGTCGCGGTCGAGCAGGGTCACCTCGTAGCCCATGCCGATGGCGATGGTGGCCGCGTGCCAGCCGGAGACGCCACCGCCGATGACGACGGCCTTCGCCGGGTGGGTGCCGGGCACGCCACCGGGCAGCACGCCGCGGCCGCCGGCCGGGCGCATCAGGTGGTACGAGCCGACCTGCGGGGCGAGACGGCCCGCGACCTCGGACATCGGGGCGAGCAGCGGCAGCGCGCCGTTGCCGAGCTGCACGGTCTCGTACGCGATGGCGGTGGTGCCCGAGGCGATCAGCGCGTCGGTGCCGGCGCGGTCGGCCGCCAGGTGCAGGTACGTGAAGAGGGTCT
The DNA here is from genome assembly GCF_044745805.1 of Kitasatospora sp. NPDC086801. Lineage (NCBI taxonomy): Bacteria > Bacillati > Actinomycetota > Actinomycetes > Kitasatosporales > Streptomycetaceae > Kitasatospora > Kitasatospora sp. NPDC086801. Next base: position 21,850 of record NZ_JBIVAX010000011.1, on the reverse strand, counting down.
GGCCCTTGCGCAGCCGGTGGTACTCGGAGGCGATGGGCTCCTTGACCTTCAGCAGCAGGTCGGCCGTGGCCCACACCTCGTCGGCGGTGGGGAGGATGGTGGCGCCGGCGGCCACGTACTCCTCGTTGGGGATCGAGGAGCCGACACCGGCGTTGTCCTCGATGTAGACCTCGTGTCCGTTGCGGACCAGCTCATGCACGCCGGCGGGCGTGATGGCCACGCGGTACTCGTGGTTCTTGACCTCGCGGGGGATGCCGACCTTCACGGCTAAACACGTCCTCTTGCCATGGGGGTCCCTACCGGAGAAGACCGGCGGGCGACGCGCACGTGGGGAGCCTCCGGGGCAGCCCGGGGCGGGGATCGCTGCGCGACTGAGTTCGAGTGTAATGAAGCCCAGTCGGCGTGTCAGCCTTCCAAAGTGAATAAATCTGCCGAACACATTGGCAGGTTCGTAGGCTTCCCTTGCGATCTTCCCACCAAAGGTGTGTTAACCGGGCATCTTCGACAATACCTCCGAAACACCCCTCACCACCCGGCGTCGACCCGTTCCCGCAGGTCCGCGAGGGCGGCCCCGACGGCCTCCCGGCCGCGCTCGTCGCCGAGCCTGCGCAGCACCGCCAGCGCGGCCCGGTACTCGCGGTCCGCCTCGTCGAAACGGCGCTGCGCGGTGTGCGCCTCGGCCACCCGGGCGAGCAGCCGGGCCTCGGCCGCGGGCTCCCCCATCGACTGCCGCAGGCCGAGCGCCCGCCCGTACCAGTCAGCGGCTCGCACCGCGTCGCCGAGCGCCCGGTGGCAGCCGGCCGCACCCTCCAGGGCCCGGGCGCAGAGCGGTTCGTCGCCGGCCGTGCGGGCGTGCTCCAGGGCGGCCCGGTAGTGCGTGACGGCCTGCTCCCAGCGGCCCGCGGCGGCCTGTAGGTCGCCCAGGTTGAGCAGCGCGGCCGAGGCCCGGCGGGGTCTGCCGTGCCGCTCGGCGACGGTCAGCACCAGTTCGTGCAGCCGGTAGAGGTCGGCGGGGGCGGCCGCGCCGGTCAGCGGCAGGGCCCGCAGCAGCGCGGTGACCAGCCGGCCCGCCGAGCCGTCCAGGTCGCCCTGGCCGATCGCGTCGGCCACCGCCCCGAGCAGCAGGTCCCGCTCGCCCAGCAGCCACTCCCGGGCGTGCTCGGGCGAGCCCAGCCGCAGGGCGGCGGGCAGCGGGTCCGGCGCCGTGCCGGCCTCGGGGTCCAGCAGGGCGCGGGCCGACTCGGTGAGCCGGACCAGCCGCTCCAGCAGCCGGGCCCGGGCGAGTTCGGTCTCGGCGGGCCGGTCCTCCTGCTCGCGCAGCCGGACCAGCCTCGGGTAGAGGCGGCCGGGCACCCGGTAGCGCGAGCTGCCGTCGGCGGCCGGCGCCTCCTGGCCGAGCAGCTCCCGTTCGGCCAGCGCGGCGAGCGTCGCGGCCGCCTCCGGTGCCGGGCAGCCGACCAGGGCGGAGGCGGTGCGCGGGTCGGCGGTCTGCGCCGGGGCCAGGGTGAGGGTGCGCAGCATCCGCGCCTGGGCGGCCGGGAGCGTGCCGTACAGCAGGGTGAACGCGCCGATCAGCGGGTCGCTGTCGGGGACGGGCACCGGCTCGGCCGGCTCCGGGCCGGGCTTCACCCAGGCCGCCTGCTCCCCGGCCGTTTCACCGGCGGCGGGCTCCGGTGCCAGGCCCTCGGCCGGCCCCTCCCCCGGCGGCGAGGCCTTCGGGGCCTTCCCGGGCTTCGCGGGCACCGCCGCCTGAGCGCTCTTCGCCCCCTGGACGGGCTTCCCGGGCACCGCCGCCTGAGCGCTCTTCACCCCCTGGACGGGCTTCCCGGGCACCGCCGCCTGAGCGCTCTTCACCCCCTGAGCGGACTTCCCGGGCTTCCCGGGCTTCCCGGACTTCGCCCCCTGGACGGGCTTCGCGGGCTTCTCCGCCTTCTCCCCGTCCCCCTTCGGCGCCGCCGACCGCGCCGACTCCTCGCCCACCACCCGGGTGAGCTCGCGCGCCGCCTCGGTGACGGCCGCCTTCGGATCGCCGCGCAGCCACCCGGCCATCAGCCGCAGGGCGGCCGGCCGGGCGGCGCAGGCCTCGGCCAGGTCGGCGCCGCCGACCGGGTCGCAGGAGATCCGGGTGCCGCCGACGAGGTCGGCGAGCAGTTCGCCGGAGGCCTGCCGGTCGAGCCCGCCGAGGATCACCGGGTCGATGTCCTCGATGCCGGTGAGCGGCCCGGCGGTGGTGGCGAGCACCAGGCAGCCGGGTTCGTCGGCGAGCAACGGCCACAGCTGCCCGGCGTCCCGAACGTCGTCCAGCACCAGCAGCACCCTGCGCCCTGCGAGCGCCTCGCGCAGCGCGACGCAGGCGGGCTCGTCCCGGCCGTCCTCGGTGGCGCCGGGCAGCGGCACGGGGGCCTCGGGGTCGAGCTGCTCCAGCAGCAGGCGGGCGGCCCGGGCGGGCGCCACCCGGCCGCCGTCGGGGGCGGACAGGCGCGCGAAGAGCACGCCGTCGGGGTGGTCCACGGCGGCGGTGCGGGCGAAGCGGACCGCCAGCGTGGTGCGGCCGGAGCCGGGGCGACCGGCCAGGACCAGCACCGGGCTGCGGCCGGTGGCCGGGCGTGCGGCGGCCGCCCGCAGCGCGGCCAGTTCGGCACGCCGCCCGACGAACAGGGCGGGCCCGGCCGGCAGCCTGTCGAGGCCCGGAACGGCCCCGGCGGGCGCGTCGGGGCCGGGGTCCATCGTCGCCGTCTTCCTCGCCACCCGTGCCACTCCCGACGTCATCCGGCCTCAGCGGAGGCGGCCCGGGACGGGCGCCCTGTCTGCGAAGCGTAGTTCGACCGTCCGGCTCAGCCGAGGTGACATCCGGTCGTACGAACCGGTAAATCACCCCTGCGGATCAACAGCGGGGCGCGTAGGAGGCGTGGGGACCGTTCGCTCACCCCTCGAAGGGCCGGGCCGGCCAGGGCGAGTCCGCCGGGCGCAGCCCGTCCAGACCGGCCGGACCGGTGAGCGCGGCGTGCACGGCGAGCGTGCCGGTGATCAGGGTCGGGTTGTGCAGCCGCCCGGCCTGGATCAGCCGGATCAGTTCGGACACCGGCACCCAGGCGACCTCGATCTCCTGCTCCTCGCCCTCCGCCGCGTAACGCTCGCCCTCGGCCTCCGCGAGGTCGGTGGCGAGGAACATCCGCAGCGCCTCGTCGGTGCCGCCCGGGGAGGTGTAGTAGTCGGCGAGGACGCGCCAGGTGTCGGCCTTGCAGTGCGCCTCCTCGTACAGCTCGCGCTGCGCGGCGTGCCACGGGTTCTCGCCGGGCACGTCGAGCAGGCCGGCGGGCAGCTCCCACAGGCGCTGGCGGACGGGGTGGCGGTACTGCCGCAGGACCAGCACCCGCTGCTCGTCGTCCAGGGCGAGCACGGAGACCGAGCCGGGGTGGGTCTGGTAGTCGCGGCGGGCCCAGCTGCCGTCGGGCATCCGGACCTCCTCGCTGCGCACGCCGGTGACCTTGCCCTGGAACGGCGTCCGGCTCTCCCGGACCTCCCACTCCTCGGCCACGTCGGCGATCCCCTGGTCGCGCTGCTCGTCCATCGCTCTCCCCTTTTCGTCAGTGCGACACAATCTAACGCCGGACGGCGGCCCCGCGGGAATCGCGGGGCCGCCGTCCGGTGAACGACCGACGACTTACTCGGCCGCGCTGGTCTTGATCTCGATGGCGGCCTTGACCAGGCCCGCGAACAGCGGGTGCGGGCGGGTCGGGCGGGACTTCAGCTCCGGGTGGGCCTGGGTGGCCACCAGGTACGGGTGCACCTCGCGCGGGTACTCGACGTACTCGACCAGGTCGCCCTTGGGCGAGAGGCCGGAGAACTGCAGGCCGGTCTTCTCCAGGTCCGCGCGGTAGGCGTTGTTGACCTCGTAGCGGTGGCGGTGGCGCTCCTCGACGTACTGCTCGCCGCCGTAGACCTCACGGACGATCGAACCCTCGGCGAGCTTGGCCGGGTACAGGCCCAGACGCATGGTGCCGCCCAGGTCGCCCTTGCCGTCGACGATGGCCAGCTGCTCGGCCATCGTCGAGATGACCGGGTGCTTGGCGGCGGCGTCGAACTCGGTGGAGTTGGCCTCGGGCAGACCGGCCAGGTTGCGGGCCGCCTCGATGACCACGCACTGCAGGCCCAGGCACAGGCCGAGCAGCGGGACGCGGTTCTCGCGGGCGAAGGTGATGGCGCCGACCTTGCCGTTGACGCCGCGGTCGCCGAAGCCGCCAGGGATGCAGATCGCGTCCACGTCGCCGAGCTGCGCCTGGGCGCCCTCGGGGGTCTCGCAGTCGTCCGAGGTCACCCACTTGATCTCGACCCGGGCATTGTTGGCGAAGCCGCCGGCGCGCAGCGCCTCGGTCACCGACAGGTAGGCGTCCGGCAGGTCGATGTACTTGCCGACCAGGGCGACCTTGACGATGTGCTGCGGCTCGTGGACGCGGCGCAGCAGGTCGTCCCAGGTGGTCCAGTCCACGTCGCGGAACGGCAGGTCGAGCCGGCGCACCACGTAGGCGTCCAGGCCCTCGCCGTGCAGGACCTTGGGGATGTCGTAGATCGACTTGGCGTCGATGGCCGCGACCACGGCCTCCTCGTCCACGTCGCACATCAGCGAGATCTTGCGCTTGATGGCCTGCGGGACCTCGCGGTCGGCGCGCAGCACGATCGCGTCGGGCTGGATGCCGATGTTGCGCAGCGCGGCGACGGAGTGCTGGGTGGGCTTGGTCTTCAGCTCGCCCGAGGGGCCGATGTACGGCAGCAGGGAGACGTGCACGAAGAACACGTTGTCCCGGCCGACCTCGTGGCGGACCTGGCGGACGGCCTCCAGGAACGGCAGCGACTCGATGTCGCCGACGGTCCCGCCGACCTCGGTGATCACCACGTCGACGTCCTCGGTCGCCATCCGGCGGATCCGGGACTTGATCTCGTTGGTGATGTGGGGGATGACCTGGACGGTGTCGCCCAGGTACTCGCCGCGTCGCTCCTTGGCGATGACGGTGGAGTAGACCTGGCCGGTGGTGACGTTCGCCGAACCGTGCAGGTTGGTGTCCAGGAACCGCTCGTAGTGGCCGATGTCCAGGTCGGTCTCGGCGCCGTCGTCCGTGACGAAGACCTCACCGTGCTGGAACGGGTTCATGGTGCCCGGGTCCACGTTGAGGTACGGGTCGAGCTTCTGCATGGTGACGCGCAGGCCGCGGGCCTTGAGGAGCGCGCCGAGGCTGGAGGCGGTGAGGCCCTTGCCGAGCGAAGAGGCGACACCCCCGGTGACGAAGAGGTGCTTGGTCGTCACGGCGCGGCCGTTCGCTGCCTTGCCGGAATGGGGCTGTGCCAAGAGGGGGCTCCCGTGGGTCGCGTGTCGAAGGTGACGTGGGCGGGATGCTCTCGACTCGCCGAACGACGGGAGGCGGTGCGGTGCACGGCACTCGGGGGGTCGTCGATTCGGCTGGTCCGGGGCGTTTGATCCCACCGGTCCACGGGATACCAGGGTATCAGTGACCCGACCGGGACGCCTTCCGGCCCGCTCGCGGCGCACCGGGGGCGTGCGCGGGGCGCACAACCGGCGCATCATCAGGCGCACCAGTCACACCGGGCGCACCACGGCCGGACCGGGCCACTTCGGAGCACTCCGTTCGGGCCATGACAGCCCCTCCACTGGGACCAGCCGGAACTGATCCGTCCGGACCATCCTGCCCGGCGTCCTCGCGATGCACGGCATTTCCGCCGAATTGTGGCGCCACACGAGGCTGCGCCCGCGTGCTTCGCCCCTTTCGTCCGTCGTAAGCTGCACGGACGCATCGCCGACAGCACGAGCACGCGGAGGGCGTGGGAGGTCAGGACACTCCCGGTCCCCGATGCGCGACCGGACCTCCCCGTATTCCAGCTCCTCCCCACCCACTCCAGGGGCTCGACCGAGCCCCGCGCGGACACTCCAGCAAGGCCCGCCACCACCCCCGGCGGGCCGGACGTCCCGGGGTGGGCTCCGGCCCCGCAAACCGCTCGCTCCCCCGGATCGCCGATGCGTCGTGACCACATTGCGAACTGGAGATCCACGTGGCCGGCCGTATCGAGGACTACGCACTCATCGGGGACATGCAGACCGCTGCCCTGGTCAGCAGGGACGGAGCGGTGGACTGGCTCTGCCTGCCCCGTTTCGACTCTCCGGCCGTTTTCGCCGGCCTGCTCGGCACCGATGAACACGGCTTCTGGCGGATCGGTCCGGCCGAAGCCGTCGCGACCGAGGTCCCCACCCCCGCGGCACCCCCCACCCCGGCCGCCCCCGCCCTCGGCCTCCCCCGCTTCACCCACACCGGCGACCTGAGGGTCCCGCCGCCCACCGCGGCCGCCCCGGCGGTGCCCGCCGACCGCCGCCGCTACCGGGACGACTCGCTGATCCTGGAACAGGAGTGGGACGCCCAGGGCGGCACCGTCCGGGTGATCGACTTCATGCCGCCGCGCCCGCTGGCCGGCCGCGACGCCGTCCCCCAGATGATCCGGATCGTCGAAGGTGTGTCCGGCACCGTCCGGATGCGCTCGGCCCTGCGGATGCGCTTCTCCTACGGGCGCATCGTGCCCTGGGTGCACCGGGTCGAGCAGGCCGGCGGGGGCCACCGCACAGTCGCCGTGGCCGGGCCCGACTCGGTGTGGCTGGACGGCGAGTCCGAGACCTACGGCCGCGACCTCACCACCTACGCCGACTTCACCGTCACCGCCGGCGAGCGGATCGCCTTCGCGCTGACCTGGCAGGCCTCCCACCTGGACGCGCCGAAGGCCCCGGACGCCGAGGAGATGCTCGACGCCACCGCCGACTTCTGGCACGAGTGGGCCGCCCAGTGCACCTACCAGGGCCCCTACCGCGAGGCCGTGATCCGCTCCCTGATCACCCTCAAGGGCCTCACCTACGCCCCCACCGGCGGCATCGTCGCCGCCCCCACCACCTCGCTGCCCGAGGACATCGGCGGCGAGCGCAACTGGGACTACCGCTACACCTGGCTGCGCGACGCCGCGATCACCCTCTCCTCGCTGCTGCGCACCGGCTACCGCGACGAGGCCAAGGCCTGGCGCGAGTGGCTGCTGCGCGCCGTCGCCGGCGACCCGGAGAACCTCCAGATCATGTACGGCATCGCCGGCGAGCGCGAACTCACCGAGTCCTCGCTGGACTGGCTGCCCGGCTACGAGGGCTCGCAGCCCGTCCGGGTCGGCAACGGCGCGGCCGGTCAGCTCCAGCTGGACGTCTACGGCGAGGTCGTCGAGGCCCTGCACCTCGCCCACATGACCGGCCTCGTCCGCAACGACCACGCCCACCACCTCCAGCTGCGCCTGATCGAGTACCTGGAGGACCACTGGCAGGAGCCGGACGAGGGCATCTGGGAGGTCCGCGGCCCGCGCCGGCACTTCGTCCACTCCAAGGTGATGGCCTGGGTCGCCGTCGACCGGACGATCAAGCTGCTGGAGCAGACCCCCGAGGACGCCCCCTCCGACGGCCACCTGGAGCGCTGGCGCGAGCTGCGCGAGACCATCCACCGGGACGTCTGCGAGAAGGGCTACGACCCGGAGCGCAACACCTTCACCCAGTACTACGGCGGCAAGGAGCTGGACGCCTCACTGCTGCTCATCCCCCAGGTCGGCTTCCTGCCGCCGGACGACAAGCGCGTCATCGGCACCATCGAGGCGATCCAGCGCGAACTGTCCACCGAGGACGGCTTCGTCCTGCGCTACCCGACCCACGACGATTCGAGCGGCGACCACGTCGAGAACGTGGACGGCCTCTCCGGCCACGAGGGCGCCTTCCTGGCCTGCTCGTTCTGGCTGGCCGACGACCTCGCCATGATCGGCCGGGTGCAGGAGGCGCGCGAGCTGTTCGACCGGCTGCTCGCGCTGCGCAACGACCTCGGCCTGCTCGCCGAGGAGTGGGACCCGCGGCTCAAGCGCCAGGTCGGCAACTTCCCGCAGGCCTTCAGCCACGTCCCGCTGATCGACACCGCACTGCGGCTGACCGCCTGCGGCGGCGCCTACCTGTCCACCCAACCGGACGGCCTGGCGGCCGAGCGGGTCGAGCAGGCGACGGTCTAGCGGTCCGGTGCCCGGCGGTCCGGCGGTCTAGTCCCGCTGGACCAGCTCGTCGTAGGTGCTGAGCACCTGGGCGACGGTGGCGGCCTCGTCCGGCCAGGTCTCGGCCTGCTGCCGGCCGGCCGCCACCAGCCGCTCGCGGCCCGCCGGGTCGACCAGCAGTCCGCGCACCGCCCGGCCGATCGCGACCGGGTCGCCGGCCGGCACCAGCACGGCCGCGTCGCCGACCAGCTCGGGGATCCCGCCGACGGCGGTGGCGACCACCGGCACGCCGGCCCGCATCGACTCCTGCACCACCAGTGAGCGGGCCTCCCAGCGGCTGGAGACCACCACCACGTCGGCGGCGGCCAGCAGGTCGGGCACGTCGGTTCGGTAGCCGAGCAGCCGTACCGGCAGCTTCTCGGCGGCGACCCGCTCGCGCAGCCCGGCCGCCTCCGGGCCGTCCCCGGCGAGCAGCAGCAGCGGCTCCGGATCCAGCACGGACAGCTCGCGGGTGGCGTCCAGCAGCAGCCCGAAGGCCTTCTGCGGGACGAGCCGGCCGACCGCCAGCACCAGCGGCCGGTCCGGGCCGTCGCCGAGCAGCGCGGCGCGCGCCGCGGCCCGGTCGAGCCGGCCCTCGGGCATCGGTGGGGCGGCCACCGGGCCGAGCCGGGCGTCGGTGGCGCCCAGCTCGCGGGCCCGGGCGACCAGGTCGGAGGAGGCGCCGAGGACGAGGTCGGCGGCGCGCGCGACCCGGCGCTCCATCAGCCGCTGCAGGCGGCGCTCCATGCCGGTGGCCAGCAGCGCGTGGTGGGAGGTGACCACCAACGGGGTCTCCGGGCGCAGGCCCGGGAAGCGGCCGGCGGTGCGCAGGGCGAGGTCGGCGAGCAGTCCGGCACGCAGCCCGTGCGCGTGCACCACGTCGGCGCCGGTGAAGGCCCGGCGCAGCTCGCCGATCGCGGTGGCGTCACTGCGGGCGCCGGCGGTGGGGGTGATGTCGACGGTGTGGAACCTGGCGCCGGTGCGGGAGAAGCCGAACAGCGCGTCCGTGCCGGCCGGGGCGCACACCGTGACGATCACGCCGTGCGCGACGAGGCCCTGCGCCAGGGAGCGCACGTGGGCACCGATACCGCCGGTGCTGGCGGCCAGGACGAGTACCACGTGCAGCTGCCCCGGTTCGGGGGTGGCAGCGGCGGCCCGGGCGGCGGAATGGTCCACGTTCTCTCGCATCCGACTCGATCAGGTTCGCGCGCCGCTTCGCGAGGGTTGCCCGTCGGCGGCGCTCGGGACTGGAAAGCCAGTTTCCAGCCGCCACCATGCCAGGTCGGCGGCCCTCTTGGACAGTCGGCGCCACCAGGGGCGCGTCGCCTTCCGTCCGCAAGGGCCACCGGGCCCTGTCGGTGGGTCGGGCACCCCGGCCAGAGCGTGTCGCAGCAGGTCCCGCAGGGCGCGCCCGGCGGGAATCACCGGATCCGCCCTAGCGGTGGCGCGGGGCCCGGGCGGCGGCCAGCAGTTCCTCGGCGTGGGCGCGGCCGAGCTCGGAGTCCTCCAGACCGGCCAGCATCCTGGAGAGTTCGCGCACCCGCTCCTCGTCGTTCAGCACCTTGACGCCACTGCGGGTCACGGTGCCGTCGTTGGTCTTCTCCACCACCAGGTGCCGGTCCGCGAAGGCGGCGACCTGCGGCAGGTGGGTGACCACCACGACCTGGGCGCTTTCGGCCAGTTTGGCCAGCCGGCGGCCGATCTCGACTGCGGCCTTGCCGCCGACGCCCGCGTCCACCTCGTCGAACAGGTAGGTGGGGACGGGGTCGGCGCCCGCGAAGACCACCTCCACGGCGAGCATCACGCGGGACAGCTCACCGCCGGAGGCGCCCTTGGCGATCGGGCGGGGCTGGGCGCCGGGGTGCGGGGCGAGCAGCACCTCGACCTCGTCCACGCCGTGCGGGCCGTAGGCGACGGTGCGGCCGTCGACCTCGATCCCCGACAGGTCGTCGACCTGGGCGATCGAGAAGGTCACCCGGGCGTGCGGCATCGCCAGTTCGGCGAGTTCGGCGGAGACGGCCTCGGCGAAGCGTCCGGCCGCGGCCTGCCGGGCGGCCGACACCTCGGCCGCCAGCTCGGCCAACTCGGCCCGCAGCGCGGTCTCCTGGGCGCCGAGCCGGTCGATCCGGTCGTCGTCGCCGTCGAGTTCGGCGAGCCGGGCGGAGCCGTCCTCGGCCCAGGCGAGCACCTCGGCGAGGGTGTTCTCCGGGCCACCGTACTTGCGCAGCAGCTGGGCCAGGACGGCCCGGCGGTCCTCGACGGCGGCGAGCCGGACGGGGTCGGCGTCCAGGTCGTCCGCGTAGCCGGCCAGGTCACCGGCCACGTCGGCGAGCAGGTAGCCGACCTCGTTGAGGCGGTCGGCGAGGGCGGCGAGGCGCTCGTCGTGGTGGCGCACGGCGTCCAGGGCGCGGCGGGACTGCGCGAGCAGGGTGCCCGCGTCCAGCGCCTCCGGGTCGGCCGGGTCGCCGGCCAGGGCGGCGTGGGCGAGGGTCGCGGCGGAGGACAGCGCGTCGGCGTGGCCGAGCCGCTCGGCCTCGGCGCCCAGCTCCGCGTCCTCGTCGGCCACCGGCTCGGCGGCGGCGATCTCGTCCAGGCCGAAGCGCAGCAGGTCGGCCTCCTGGGCGCGCTCACGGGCCCGGGTGGTCAGCTCCTCCAGGGTCGCCGAGACCTCGCGCAGGCTCCGGTAGGTCTCCCGGTAGCGGACCAGCGGCTCGGCCACCGCCTCGCCCGCGTACCGGTCCAGCGCGCCGCGCTGGCGGGCCGGGCGCAGCAGCCGCTGCTGGTCGGTCTGGCCGTGCACGGCGATCAGGTCCTCGCCGAGTTCGGTGAGCAGTCCGACCGGGACGGCCCGGCCGCCGACGTACGCCCGGGAGCGGCCCTCGGCGGAGACGGTCCGGCTGATCAGCAGGGCGCCGTCGTCCAGTTCGGCCCCGGCCTCGGCCGCACGGAGCGCCGCCGGGGAGCCGGCGGGCAGCTCCAGCCGGCCCTCGACGACGGCGCGTCCGGTCCCGTTGCGCACCAGGCCCGGGTCGGCGCGACCGCCGAGCAGCAGGCCGAGGCTGGTCACGACCATGGTCTTTCCGGCGCCGGTCTCACCGGTCACGGCGGTGAAGCCGGGGGCGAGTTCGACCACCGCGTCGTCGATGACCCCAAGATCCCGTATCCGCATCTCGTCCAACACGGAGACGACCTTACGAGGTTCCACCCCCGGCGCGCGACGAGCGGCAACGGCGCGCGGCAACTCCGCGCCCCGAAGTTCATCCCTTCCGGGGCGTTTGCCCGGGTGCAGGCACCGTGCACCACGGCAGGAAGATCTGCACCAGCGGGCCGATCGCCAGTGCGTACGCGACCGTGCCGACCCCGGCGGTGCCGCCCAGCAGGACGCCGGCGACCAGCACCGTCACCTCGATGCCGGTGCGGATCAGCCGCAGCGAACGCCCGGTGCGCCGGTGCAGGCCGGTCATCAGGCCGTCGCGCGGGCCGGGGCCCAGGCGGGCGCCGATGTAGAGGCCGGTGGCCAGGCCGTTGAGCACGATCGCGGCGACCATCAGCGCGATCCGGGCGGGCAGCCCGTCCGGGCCGTCGACCAGCCGCAGCGTGAGGTCCATCGAGGCGCCCAGCACCAGCACGTTGGCGACGGTGCCGACGCCCGGGCGCTGGCGGATCGGGATCCACAGCAGCAGGACCAGGGCGCCGCAGATGGTCACCCAGGTGCCCACCGAGAGGCCGGCGACGCGTTGCAGGCCCTGGTGGAAGACGTCCCACGGGTCGAGGCCGAGGCCGGAGCGCAGCATCAGCGCCATGCTCGCGCCGTACAGGTAGAGGCCGACGGCGAGCTGCGGGATCCGGCGGCCCAGGGCGTGGGTGTCGCCGAGCACCCGGGCGGCGAACGGCGGCGGGGCGGTCTCCGGGGCGGGTGCGGGCGTGGTCGCGGGCATGGACGTGGGCGTGGTCGTGGTGGCCATCGGGCGCTCCTGCGGGTGGTGCTGCACCCCGGGCGGCCCCGGTGGTGGCGGACTCGACGGCCGCCCTGCCATGATGGCCAGGCCAATAAGGCCCACTCCAGGGCCAATTTCGAGCAAGTGGACTGATCAGCCTTGGCCGACTGGCACACCACCGTCACCCCGCCCGCGCTCGCCCGGCTGCTCGCCGCCGCCCGGCTGCCCGAACCGGCCACCGCCCGCCGCCCCGCCTACCGGACCCTCGCCGGGCAGATCCGGCTGCTGGTCACCGAGGGCCGCCTGCCGGTCGGCGCCCGGCTGCCCGCCGAACGCGAACTCGCCGGCGCCCTGGAGCTGAGCCGCACCACCGTCGCCACCGCCTACGAGACCCTGCGCGCCGACGGCTACCTGCTCAGCCGCCGCGGCGCCGGCAGCTGGACCGCCCTGCCCGAGGGCGCCCCGCCGCCCAGCGACGCGCTGCACCCCGTCCCGCCGGACGAGCAGGGCCGCACCCTGGACCTCGGCGTCGCCGCCCTGCCGGCCCCGCAGCCCTTCCTCGGCGAGGCCGCCGCCCGGGCCGTCGAGCAGCTGCCCTGCTACGCCGCCGGGCACGGCCACTACCCGACCGGCGTCCCGGTGCTGCGCGAGGCCCTCGCCCGCCGCTACACCGAGCGCGGCCTGCCCACCACCCCCGACCAGATCCTCGTCACCACCGGCGCGATGGGCGGGCTGCACCTGCTCCAGCGGGCGCTGATCGGCCGCGGCGACCGGGTCGCCGTCGAGGCGCCCAGCTACGCCCACACCCTCCAGGCGCTCCGGATCACCGGCGCCCGGCTGGTGCCGGTGCCGTACGGCTACCGCCCCCAGCCCGAGTGGGACCTCGCCGAGTGGCGCGGGGTGCTGCGCGGGGCGACGCCCAAGGTCGCCTACGTGATCCCGGACTTCCACAACCCGACCGGCGCGCTAATCGGCGAGGACCAGCGCCGCGAGCTGCTGGCCGCCGCCCGGGCCGCCGGCAGCGTCGTCCTGGTCGACGAGACCACCGCCGAACTCGGCTGGGGCGTACCGGAGTCCGTCCCGCTGCCGCGCCCGACGGCCGCGCTGGACCGGTCCGCCCAAGTGGTCACCGTCGGCTCGGCCAGCAAGCTGCTCTGGGGCGGCCTGCGGATCGGCTGGGTCCGGGCCGCGCCCGCGCTGGTGCGCCGGCTGGCCTCCGACCGGGTCTACAGCGACGTCGGCACGCCGGTCCTGGAGCAGCTGATCGCCGCCGAACTGCTGGGCGAGCCGCTGCCCGCCGTCCGGGCGCACCAGCTGGACCGGCTGCGGGCGACCGCGCACGCCTTCGCCGCCGCACTGCCCGAGCACCTGCCGGGCTGGTCGTTCACGCCGCCGCCCGGCGGGCTCTCGCTCTGGGTGTCCACCGGCGGGCTGTCCGGCGCGGCGCTGGCCCGGGCCGGGGAGCGCGCCGGGGTGCGGATCGCCTCGGGCAACCGGTTCGGCTCGGACGGCGCGTTCGAGCACCACATCCGGATCCCGCTCACCGTGCCGGCCCCGGCCGTCCCCGCCGCCGTGCAGCGGCTCGCCGAGACCGCCACCCGGGCGACGGCGGGCGGCCGGTACGGGCCGCCCGGCGACACCCCGCCGCTGGCGATCTGACCGGCGAACCGACGGGCGGTCAGCAGTGCGTGTTCGCCCGGCCGCGCCAACCCGTCACCGGCAGCGCGAACTTGGCCACCAGCCGGTCGGTGAACGGCGCCCGGTGCAGTCTGGCCAGGCGCACCGGGGTCTGCCCCCGACGGACCTCCACCCGTGCACCGGCGGGCAGTTCGACCGTGCGCCGCCCGTCGCACCAGAGCACGCCGTGCGGGGTCTTGGGCTGCACCTCGACGGCCAGCACCGAGTCCGGCGAGGTCACCAGTGGGCGGGCGAACAGCGCGTGCGCGGAGATCGGCACCATCAGCAGCGCCTCCACCTCCGGCCACACCACCGGCCCGCCGCCGGAGAACGCGTACGCGGTGGAGCCGGTCGGCGTCGCGCACACCACGCCGTCGCAGCCGAAGTTGGAGACCGGGCGGCCGTCCACCTCGGTCACCACCTCCAACATCCGCTCCCGGGAGGCCTTCTCTATCGACGCCTCGTTCAACGCCCAGTCCTGGTGCACCACATCACCGTTGGTGCGGACGATGACGTCGATCGTCATCCGCTCCTCGACCTCGTAGTCGGCGTCGACCACCCGCTCGACCACCACGGCCAGATCGTCCCGCTCGGCCTCGGCGAGGAACCCGACCCGGCCCAGGTTGATCCCGAGCATCGGCAGCCCGTGCTCGCGGGCCAGCTCCGCCCCGCGCAGCAGTGTCCCGTCTCCGCCGGCGACCAGGATCAGCTCGCAGCCGTCCGCCGCACCCGGCCCCCCGGCCACCTTCTCGACCCCGTCCGGCAGGTCCAGGTCCAACGCCTCGGAGGCGAGCAGCCTGATCCGGATGCCCGCCTTCAGCAGCCCGTGCACCAGGGCCTCGACGCTGCGCAGCGCCGCCGCCCGGCCGGTGTGCGCGATCAGGAAGACCGTACGTTCTTCATCGCTCATGCCGCTGCCCTCTCCCTCACGCCTGCCGGGTCGCCTTCGACCCCGGTACGGCCGCGTCACACAGCATGACGGACCGGACGCCCCCAGAGCACCCTATCGGGGCCCCTCCTCGACGGCCCGGTCCGCCGCCGCGGGATCCAGCTGCGGGGCGTCGCGGCGCAGCCAGAGGAAGTACTCCACGTTCCCGGACGGGCCCGGCAGCGGGCTCGCGGTGACCGCGCGCACGCCCAGCCCGAGCGCCCACGCCTGCCCGGCGACCTGGCGCACCATCTCGGCGCGCAGCTGCGGGCTGCGCACCACCCCGCCGCTGCCCAGGCGCTCCTTGCCGATCTCGAACTGGGGCTTGACCATCAGCACCAGGTCCGCGTCCTCGGCCGCGCAGGCGGCCAGCGCGGGCAGCACCAGGCCCAGCGAGATGAACGACAGGTCACCCACCACCAGGTCGACCGGGGTACCGCCGATCAGGTCCAGGGTCAGCTCCCGGACGTTGGTGCGGTCCATCACCGTGACCCGCTCGTCGCTCTGCAGCGACCACGCGAGCTGCCCGTAGCCGACGTCCACCGCCAGCACGCCGGCCGCGCCGGCCCGCAGCAAGACGTCGGTGAAGCCGCCGGTGGAGGCGCCCGCGTCCAGCGCCCGGCGGCCCTCGACCACCAGGCCCTGCGGGACGAAGGCGGCGAACGCCCCGGCCAGCTTGTGCCCGCCGCGCGAGACGTAGTCGGGGTCGTTGTCGTCCTTGGCCACCACGACCGCCGCCGAGGTCTCCACCTGGGTGGCCGGCTTGGTCGCGGTGGTGCCGCCGACGGTCACCCGGCCGGCCGCGATCAGCTCGGACGCGTGCTCACGCGACCGGGCCAGCTTGCGGCGGACCAGCTCCGCGTCGAGTCGGCGTCGTGCCACTGCCACTGGTGTTTCAGCTCCTACCGGTCCTGCGGGTCGTTCCAGGGTCATTCCTGGTCGAGCGCGGCCAGCGTGTCGGCGAGCCGCTGGTGAACATCTTCGTACACCTCGACGTGTGCCTCGGCCGGGACCCCGTCCAGGGCCTCCAGCCGGGCCAGCCCGGCGTCCACGACGGGGTGTCCGGTCGGGGTCAGTTCCACGCCGAGCGGTTCAACGGCTTCAGCTGGTCCGGTCATCGGGCTTCTTCGTGCTGGTGGCCTTGCGGACGGTGGTCTTCTTCGTCGCCGTGCGCTTCGCGGGCGCCTTGGGCTGCGCGGCCGGCTCGGCGGCGGCCTGCTGCGCGGTGGCGGTCTTCTTGACGGCCGTCTTGCGCACGGTCGTCTTCTTGGTGGCCGTTTTCTTGGCGGCCGTCTTCTTGGCCACCGGCTTCTTGGCCACCGGCTTCTTCGCCGGGGACTTCTTCGCCCCGGCCCGGCCCGCCGCCGGGGCCTTCTCCGCCGAGGTCTGCTCCGCTGCCGTGGGCTTCTTCACCGGGGTCCGCTTCGCGGCGGCCTTTCCCGGTAGCGACGACCGTACCGGCGGGACGGGCGGGTCGACCTCGACCGGCTCGTCCACCTCCACCCGTTCGGCCACGATCGGCTCCCCCGCCGCCCGGGCCACCGGCTGCTCGTCCGCGCGCTCCCAGCCGCGCCCGAACAGGTCGTCCGCCCGGGGCGCCGGCGCCGGCTCCGCCGCCCCGTCGAACCCGGCCGACCGCACCGCGGGCTCGGCCTCCTCCTCGACCTCGCGCAGCTTGCTCTCCAGATAGGCGAGCACCACGCCGACCTTCATCACCTGGTCGCCGACCTTCTCGAAGGCCTTCTCCACCTCGCCGCGCGCCACCCCGACGGCCAGGTCCACCCCGGCCCGCCCGGCGGTGACCGCCTCCTCCGCCAGCGTCTGCAGCGTCTTGGCCGACGGCGGGAACTGCCCGCCGAGCCGACGCTCGACCTCGGTGACGTCGACCCCGGTCCGCTCCAGGATCACGGCCGCCGTCCCGACGACCCGCTTGCCGACCTCCTCCGCCAGCCCGGCGGCGACCTCCACCACTCCCCGCACCGTCCTCGGCAGCATCCGGGTGCCTCCTTAGCGCCTACGCGCATCGCTCCGTCGCCGTCGGTGCCCGGGCCGATCCGGGCACCCCACCGACGACGCTACCGCCAAAACCCGGCTGCGGTACCGTGGCCCGGCAGGGACCATCGCCGTCACCTGCCGCGACCACCAGGGAACCCAGGGAGGGGAACCACCGCCATGGCCAACGCCGAGGAGTGCCGCGAGGCACTGGAACAGCTCAGCCGGAACATGGCGAAGTCCACCGGTGACGTCCGCAAGGCGGCCGCTCTCGACCGCTCGCTCAGCTGCCGGATCACCGACCTCGACCTGACCTTCACCGGCCAACTGCGCGACGGCCGGATCCACGACCTCGCCTCGGCCCCCGGTGCCCCGGCCGAGAAGGCGGCGATCCGGCTCACCATGAGCAGCGACGACCTGGTCGCCGTGGTCTTCGGCGGGCTCAACTTCGCGTCCGCCTGGGCGGGCGGCCGGATCCGGCTGGAGGCGGGCTTCCGCGACCTGCTGCGGCTGCGCACCCTGCTCTGAACCCGGCCACCGTGGTCCTTCCCTCTTGGACCCGAACACTCTGAACCCGAACGCTCTGGACCCGAGTGCTCCGGACCCGAGTGCTCCGGACCCGACCGCCCTCGCCTTGAGTGCTGTGCGGCGGCTCAGAACCCCAGTTCGGCCAGGGCCTTGCGCCCGTCGGCCGGTGCGCCGTCCGCGTCCAGCGCCGTCCACGCCGCCGCACACAGCGCCCGCAGACCGTCCCAGCGGTCCCCGCCGCCGCCCAGCCGCAGCACACCGCCGGCGGCCGCCGCGACCCAGCCGCCGCAACCGAAGCCGTCCGCCCCGGACGTGACCGCCGGGTGCGGCTCCAGCAGCCCGCGCAGGTCCGCCGACAGGTAGGTCGGCCGGTGCTCGGCCGGGGCCGCCAGCAGCTGCGCCGGGGTGGTCACCCCGGTGAACACCAGCAGGCTGTCCACCCCGCCGTTGAACGCGCCCTCGATGTCGGTGTCCAGCCGGTCGCCGACCACCAGCGGCCGCCGCGCGCCGGTCCGCAGCACGGTCTCCCGGTGCATCGGCGGCTGCGGCTTGCCCGCCACCACCGGGTCCACCCCGGCGGCCGCCCGCACCGCCGCCACCAGCGTCCCGTTGCCGGGCGCGATGCCGCGCGCGGTCGGAATGGTCAGATCGGTGTTGGAGGCCACCCACGGCAGCCCCTGCTGCACCGCGTACGCGGCCTCCGCCAGCTGCGCCCAGCCGACCGACGGGTCGTATCCCTGGACCACCGCGAGCGGCTCCTCGGCCAGCGAGCGGACGGCGACCAGCCCGCGCTCGGCCAGCGCCTCCTCCAGCCCCGGGCCGCCCACGACCAGCACCTTCGCCCCGGCCGGCACCTGCTCGGCGACCACCCGGGCGGCCGCCTGCGCCGAGTTGATCACGTCGGCCGGCTCGGCCGGCACGCCCAGCCCGGTCAGGTGCTCGGCCACCACCCGCGGCGGGCGGGAGGCGTTGTTGGTCACGTACGCGAGCCGCATCCCGGCCGTCCGGGCGGCGGCCAGCGCGTCCACGGCGTGCTCGATCGCGTGCGGGCCCGCGTAGACCACGCCGTCCAGGTCCAGCAGCGCCGTGTCGTACGCCTCGGTCAGCGGCTGCTCGCTGCCGCCGGGGGCGGTCCGTCGCACGGTGGTGGCCGTCTCGGTCATGGCTGCGCTACCTCATTCACTGCGTCGTTCGCTTCCTCGGGTGCCCCGAGCGGGTGGGCCCTTGAGTCGGTGGGCCCGGAGTCGGTGGGCCCAGCCGGTCAGACCTCGTCGTCCGCACCGGCTTCGCCCGCTGCCGCCCCGTCCGGGCCCGGCGGGGCCGCCAGGTACCCGGGTGCCCCGGGCAGCAGCGGGCCGAACGCCCCGGCGCGGGCCGCCAGGGTCGCCCTGGTCTGCCGCAGCGCCGCCTGGTAGTGCTCGGTGCCCGGCCGCATCGCCACGGCCAGCGCCAGGTGCTCGGCGGACGCCTCGAAGTCTCCCAGCCGGGCCGCCGCGACGCCCCACCCGAACTGAGCGTAGTCGTCCGACGGATCGGCCAGCGCGACGGCCCGGAAGTTCTCCAGCGCCGCCGCGTACGAACCGGTGTCGAACTGGGCCCGCGCCAGCGTCTCCCGGATGCTGCGCGAGTGCGGCTCGGCCGCCGCCGCCCGGGCCAGCAACTGCTCGGCGGCCGCCGGGTTGCCCTGCGCCAGCAGCCTCCCACCGCGCCGGAACCAGTCGTACACGTCCCCGGTCGGCTCGCCGGGACGCCCCTGCGCCGGCACGCCGCCGTGTGCCGCAGCGCCCCCTCCGGCGGCGCCGTCCAGCCCACCCTGCTCGGCCGGGCCGCCGCCGTCCAGCCGTTCCTGCCCCTCGTCCATGCGGTACCTCGCCCTCGGTCACACACCCGTCCCACAGGTCAGCACGGGTATTCCGATCTCTCAACAACGCGTACCCGGTTACGATGCCCAGAATGAGCACACCCAGTGCAGAAGACGGAGTCGAGACTCCCGAGGGCGGCCCCGGCGATCCCGGGCACGTCGCCACCGCAGGCCTGTCCCTGTCACCCTTCCGAGGCCTGCGCTACGTCCCCGACCGGGTCGGCGCCCTGGCCGCGGTCATGTCACCGCCGTACGACGTCGTCGACCCCGGCCGTCGGCTCGACCTGGAGACCGCCGACCCGCACAACGTGGTCCGGCTGATCCTGCCCAGGCCCGAACCCGAGGACGCCGGCGACCGGCCCGACCGCGACACCAAGTACCGGCACGCCGCCCGGCTACTGGCCGCCTGGCAGCGCGAGGGGATCCTCGCCGCCGACCCGGCGCCCGCGCTCTACGTCTACGAGCAGCGCGTGCCCGCCACCGGCGACTCCCCCGAACTGCTCCAACGCGGGCTGATCGGCGCCCTCGCGGTGAGCGGTCGCGAGGCCGGTGTGGTCCTCCCCCACGAGGACGTGATGCCGCGGCCGGTCGCCGACCGGGTCGGCCTGATGCGCACCACCCGGGCCAACCTCGAACCGCTGCTGCTCACCTACCGGGGCAACGGCGGCGCCTCCGGCGTCATCGAGCGGACCGTCCAGGGCGAGCCGCTGCTCTCCACGGCCACCAGCGACGGCACCCACCACCGCCTCTGGGCCGTCGCCGACCCCGCCGAGATCGCCGAGATCGGCCGCGACCTCGCCACCTGCCGGGCCCTGATCGCCGACGGCCACCACCGCTGGGAGATGTACCTCCGCCTCCAGCGCGAGCACCGCCACCTGCCGCGCAGCCCGTGGGACCGCGGCCTGGTGCTCCTGGTGGACACCGCCCGCTACCCGCTGCGGGTCAGGGCCATCCACCGCGTGCTGTACCGGCTGCCGACGGCCGAGGCGCTGGAGAAGCTCGGCGACCAGTGGAAGGTCAAGGAGGTCCCCGGCCCGCTGACCGCCGCCCTCCAGGCCCTCGCCGAGCAGAAACGGCACGGCGGCAACGGCTTCATACTGACCGGCGGGGACGGCGTGTACTGGCTGCTCGGCGAGCCCGAGGAGGCGCTGCTCGACGCCACCGTGCCGCACGACCGGCCCGAGGAGTGGCGCCACCTGGACGCCACCGTCCTGCACGCCACCCTGCTCGACCGCACCTGGCACGTCCCCGACGGCCCGGACGACATCGGCTACCTGCACACCGCCGCAGCCGCCGAACAGGAGGCCGCGCGCACCGGCGGCACCGCCGTCCTGCTGCACCCGGTCCGGGAGAGCGTGGTCCGCAGACTCGCCGAACAGGGCGTCACCATGCCGCGCAAGTCCACCTCCTTCGGGCCGAAACCGGCCACCGGACTGGTGCTGCGCAACCTCGAACTGGGCTAGGCCCCCGCCCCCAAACGCGAAGAGGCCCTGCCCGCTTCCCCCGGGAATTCCCGGGGGAAGCGGGCAGGGCCTCACTCGTCGGTCGGAGCCGCTCAGCTGCGGGCGCCGCCCTTGGCCTCGGTCTCGCCGCCGTCGGCCTCGGCGTCAGCCTTGGCCGCGGTCTTGGCCTCGTCCTTGGCCTCGGTGGAACGTGCGGGCGCCACGCCGTCGAACTCCTCGTCGATCTCGAGGTCGTCCTCGTCGTAGTACTCCTCGACGTCCTCCTCGTCCTCGAAGATCACGCGGTCGTCGGAGGCCTCGCCGCCACGCTTCTTCGCCGGGGCGTCGGCCTGCTCGGACTCCTCCTCCGCCATCTCCGGGTCGAGCGCGTCCACGAACTCCACTCCGTCGATCTCGGCCAGGCGCTCCGCCGCGTTGGTCGTGCCGTCGGTGTCCGCCTCGGCCGCCTTCGCGAACCACTCACGGGCCTCGTCGCCACGGCCGGCCGCGATCAGCGCCTCGCCGTAGGCGTACCGAAGGCGTGCGGTCCACGGGTGCACCGCGCTGGAGGCCAGCTCCGGGCTCTGGAGGGTCACCACGGCCGCGTCGAACTGCTCCATGTCGGAGCGGGCGCCGGCGGAGACCAGGCGCATCTCGACCTGGCCGGCCTTGTCCAGCTGCTTCACCTCGGGCTCACCGGCCATCGCCAGCGCCCGCTCCGGACGGCCCAGACCGCGCTCGCAGTCGGCCATCACCGGCCACAGGTCCGCCCGGCCGGTCATCCGACGGGCGGCACGGAACTCGGTCAGCGCCTCGGAGTACCGCTGCGTCATGTACGAGGCGAAACCGGCCGCCTCGCGGACGGCGGGCACGCGGGAGGCCAGACGGAGCGCGACGCGCGAGTACTGGTACGCCTCCTCCGGCTCGCTGTCGAGCAGGCTGGCCACCATCACCAGGTTGCGGGCGACGTCGTCGGCGAGCGTCTTGGGCAGGCTCTTGAGCTCCTGACGCACGTCCGCGTCGATCTCGAAACCGGTGACGTCCTCCGGGATCGGCAGGCGCTTGACGGGCTCGTAGTTGCCACGACGGTCGTCGTAGCCGCCACGGTCGTCACGGCGGTCGTCGCGGTTGCCCCGGTAGCCGCCGCGGTCGCCGCGGTCATCGCGGTTGAAGCCGCCCGAGGGGCGGTCGCCACGGTCACGGTTGAAACCGCCACCGGAGGGGCGGTCGTCACGACGGAAGCCACCGCGGTCGCCACGGTCGTCGCGGTTGAAGCCGCCGGAGGGGCCGTCGTCACGACGCGGACGGTCGTCACGGTCACGGTTGAAGCCACCCGGGCGGTCATCACGACGGAAACCGCCACCACCGGACGGACGGTCGTCAC